>JBFWTA010000058.1:0-10722 GCA_050248075.1 Bdellovibrionales bacterium
CGAAGGCGGGCATCCATCACCGGAACTTTCGGTCAGTGCTATTGATTTAAAAACAGGCCTAAATCTTTCCAATCCGGGTTCATTTCCTTGATGAGTCTGATTTTCCATTCGCGCTTCCAGTGTTTGATTTGTTTTTCGCGGGTTATGGCGTCCATGGCGGTGGGATAAGATTCGTACCAGACAAGTTTTGTGATGTTATAGCGATGCGTGAAGCCTTTATGTGCGTGGGTTTTGTGGTCGAAGTCGCGTTGTTCGAGGTCGCCGGTCATGCCGGTATATAAGGCGCCATTTTTTCGATTGGCCATTATATAGACGTAATAAAGCTTCTCGTCGATAGTAGAGTGGGCGGGCATTGGAGGGAAGGCGGCGGGGGTTGGGAATGCAGGAGATGGATGCCCGCCTTCGCAGGGCATGACGAAGATGGAAACCGCTTGCTTGCCTACTTCTTTTTCCTTGTAAACGCCGCGGCCAGCTTTCGCATGGCGGTGGCTTGGCGTTCCGTCGATTTGGGGGGCGGGATGTTGCGGTGGGCGCGGCGGTCCTTGACGGGGCCGGCGGCCAGGTCGGCGATGGCGTTCTTCGAAAAATTATCCGGGCCGTTGTCGCGGCTGCCGCTGTCCTTTGTGCGCAGCGCATGGTCGATCAGCGCAGCGGCAATGCCTTTCAGATGCGGTTTTGCCATGCCGAGCAGCAGCGCCTGGTCGCGCACCGCCCAGGTGATAAGAAGTTTCTGCGCATCATGCTTGTCGTTGCCGGAGGCGGAGAGGGCTTCTTTGATTTTCGAACGGACATAGTCGTCGGTCATGGCGGGCTCCCGGATGCTTTTGCAGGAAGCCTAATCAAGGATTATGGCGACTGCAACAGCTTCGCGGTGGCGCCTTCCAGCTCCGACCGCAGCCTTTCCATCATTTGCGCGCGGGGCAGGCCGGAGGGAATCGGCGACAGGAATTCGACGGTGATAAGGCCGGGTTTTTTAATGAAACTGTTGCGTCCCCACAGCAGGCCGGAATTGAGCGCCATCGGCACGACGGGAAGATCGAGTTCTTCATAAAGCGCCGCCACGCCGCTTTTGTAAGGCCGGTCGGCGCCGGGGGCAATGCGGGTGCCCTGCGGGAAAATGACGATCTTGCGGCCTTCATCGGCGGCCTTATGCGCCGCCTTCATCATGCGGCTGAGGGCCTGCGCGCCGCGCGCGCGGTCGATGGGGATCATGCCGGCCCGGCGCACATACCAGCCCCAGATCGGGATATTGAGCAGCTCGGCCTTGAGCACGATCGCCGGATCGCCGAGCAGCAGATGAAGTTTGAACGTTTCCCACGCCGATTGATGCTTGGCGGCGATGATACAGGCGCCGGGCGGTATATGCTCCCGGCCGATGACGCGGTAATGGATGCCGCCGATATGCTTTTCGATCCAGTCGAGATGGCTCAACCATAACCGCACCACGGCCGTCATGGCTTTGCGCGGCAATACGAGCGTCACAAGCAAGGCGAAACAAAGAAACGCCGTCCATCCGTACAAGGTAATATTGAGCGCCAGCGAGCGCAGCCAAAGCGTCATTTTTTGTCGAGCCAGATGCGCGCCATGGCGGCCAGGTATTTATTATATTCGGTCGCCAGCAGACTCGCGGTACCCGGATGCTGCCACCAGTCGTCAAGCTTCACGGCATCCGGCGTAACGGGACGTGGAATAATCTCGTAATCGGGCATCTCGGCGCGGAAGACGAGCAGGCTGCGCGGCATGTGATAGTTGGCCGTGACCAGTTGCATGGACGCATAACCTTCCGCCTTCATCCATTCGTGCGCTTCCGCGGCGTTGCCGAAGGTCGTTTCCGCAGCATGGCCGAGCACGACGCAGCATTCGCGCGTTTCCTGCGCGAGCGGCGAATTGCCGGGCAGGCGGTCAAGCGTAAGCCCCGGATGTACGCCGGATATAAAAAGCTTCTTTGCCTTGCGCGCGTTAAGGCGTTCGATGCCGGAACTCACGCGTTCGCTTCCGCCCGTCAGAACCACAATGGCGTCGGTATTGGTTTCCGGCGCCGGCCGCAACTCCATAAGCGATATGTTTTCGACGAACATGCCAAGCCCGGCAACCCAGGCGACAAGAAGCAGACCGGCGATATAGAACAGAAGTCTCATGGCAGGGACCGCAGAAGCCTTAATACCGAAAAACGTGCCGACAGCGAAGCCACCAGCATGGCCGTCAGCGGCACCACGATAACAAGGGCCGCGAGCCCGATCCAGCGCGCGATTCCAAGCGAAGATATATCCATTATATCGCGCAGGAAAAGCATCAAGATTCCAAGGCTGAGAATCGCCAGCCCAAAGCCGGCAAGAGCGGCCGGCGCCGATATCCGCCAGGCATGGCGCTGAAAATGCCCGGCAATGTGGCCGTCATCGGCGCCCATGGTATGCAGCAGCTCCACCGTTTCGCGTTCGGTCGCCATGACGGCGCGGCAGATAAGGGCAATGGCAATCATCAACGTGACGCCGGTCAGCATGATCATGAAGGCGGCCAGCGCGGAAAGGCTGTTTACCAGCCTGGCAAGATCGCCCAGCCAGTCGGCATGATCGTCCACGCGCGCATCGCTTATGGACGTGCGCAGGCGGCTTTCGATCGCCGTTGCCGTAAGCGTGCCGCCATCGCGCCGCTCCACGTCGATTAACGTCGGCAAGGAAAGTTTTTTGAGCAATTCGGGTTGCGATATCCACGGCTCCAGCAGGCGCCGGGTGTCCTGGTCGGAAAGCGTGCGGACCTGGGCGACATCCGGTGTGGCCCGTAGCAGGGCGACGGCCTGATTAACGCGGTCGGCCTGCGAAACCGCCGCTTCATCCTCCACCGCCGGAATTTCGACCGTGAGGTGATTGGTGAGATCCTCGTTACGGCTTAGCGACAGGGACGACAAAGCCGCCTGGGCGGCCATTGCGAAGGTCGCGATATAAACCATGATGACGACAATGGCGGTGAACAGCCAGCCGAGCTTCTGGTGCCGGAAGGAGGGGGAGAAAAGGGAATGAGGCGCCATGCTATGCCGCTTTTATTTTTTCGGGCGGCGATAGATAGCCGTCAAGAAGCCGGAGTTCGGGCTTGCGGAAGGTGTCGACCAGGATGCGCTGGTGCGTGGCAAGGATAATCGCGGTGCCGGCCTTGTTGAGCTGCATGATCAGGTGAAGAATCCTGATTGCCGTCTTGTCGTCGATATTGCCGGTCGGCTCGTCGGCGAGAAGCAGTTTGGGCCGGTTCATCACCGCGCGGGCGATGGCGATACGCTGTTGCTCGCCGCCCGACAGGCCGGCGGGAAGCATATTGAGCTTATCGCCCAGCCCGACCCATTCGAGTAGCTCGGTCGTGTGCTTCCGGATGTGGTCTTCCGGCACGCCCGCAAGCCGCAACGGAAGGGCGGCGTTTTCGAATGCCGTGAGATAAGGAATAAGGCGAAAATCCTGGAACACGACGCCAAGCTGCCGCCGCGTTTTTGCCATCTGGCTGCGGGTAAGTCCGGCGATGTTTTTGCCGAACAGGTATACCGCGCCGGAAGTCGGACGCACCGCGCCGTAAACCAGGCGCAAAAGGGTGGATTTTCCCGCGCCGCTGGGACCCGTGAGGAAATAAAAACCGCCTTCGGCCAATTGGAAGCTCACATCGACCAAAGCAGGACGGTTCTGACCATAATGAAGACTGACCTGATCGAAGGAGAGGAGCATAAGCCTACCTTATGGGAAGATTGCGCCTGGCTCCAGTGCGGGATGAAAAATTTTGCGGATGTGCGGAATAATAATTGTCGCAAGAAAAACGCAGGTAAATTCGTTCTTTATCAAAGTGCTACAAGACGTTCTTGTGTTTACGGAAAAGCCTTCAAGGTTCGGGTTAATGCTTGCGGCGGCATGAAGACCCAACTTTTTACATACAGATGGCCACCCGCCAGCATCAGGATCAGCCGAAGAGGATTCGCCTGCCGAGTACAGTTGAGAAGAAAAACAAACGTTTTTCGGATGGAATTCCGCATTTTTTTGGTCTTGTTCCGGCTGCGCGGCGACCCTTGCCATGCCTTAAAAATGGCCGTATTGACGCCATTATGATCCTGTCCTGTTCTTCCTGCCAGTCGCGCTATCTGGTGCCGGCCAGCCATTTTGCGGGCGGGACGCGGATGGTGCGCTGCGCGCGGTGCGGACATATGTGGCTTGCGCAAATGCCCGACCAGCCGGCCGCGGCGCTGGCGCAGCAGCTGTCGGCGCTGGCGCCGGCGGATGACGTCGAAACGCGTGTGCCGCCGGTATTGCGCCAACTGCCCGCCGTGCCGAGGGAAAGCCGGTCTTTCCTGCACAGCGACTGGTTTCTGGCGGGCCTGCTGCTGGTGACGTCGCTGGTCATGTTATGGGCCGTGCTGGACCGGCAGGATATTGCGGAGCGCTGGCCCGTTTTGGAGCCGTTGTATGAAACCGTCGGATTGCATATTTACCATGTTGGCGAAGGGCTGAGCCTGCGCCAGGTGCGATCCGAAATACGGTTCGAGGGCGGAATTAGCAATCTGATCGTGGAGGGGGAGATATATAACGACACCGCCGAAGCGCAGAAGATACCGGACATTCTGGCTGCGGCAATCGGGCCGGACGGTAAAACCATGCAAAGCTGGCAGATCGACGTGTCAGAGGCTACAGTGGCGCCCGGCGCGACCGTACCATTTACATCGTCCATTCGCGCCCCCGAAAGCAACGTAACGGAAATTGCCTTGCATTTTGTCGAGAAGAAAAATGGTTCATGATGAAGCCAAGCCGTCGCAAGAAAACGGCGCGCATGTTCTGGTTGCCGAAGATAATCCCGCGGTACGGGAATTTATAATCCGCTCGCTCACCTCGGCCGGTTATAAAACGGCCGCCGTCGCCGACGGCCAGCAGGCGCTCGACGCGCTGGCCAAGGAAAAATATGACGTTCTGGTGACCGATATCGTCATGCCGAATGTTGACGGAATCGCGCTGGCGCTCAAGGCCGTGCGGTTGTTTCCCGATCTTCGCATCGTAATGATTTCCGGCTACGCGCAGGAACGTATGCGCGCGCATAACCTCGATGCGCTGGTGCACCGCATTATCGCCAAGCCGTTTTCGCTCGAAGAAATTTGTGGCGCCGTGAAAGACGCCATAACCTTGCCGCCGGGAACGGCTTAACGAAGGCATTTGGCATTCGGCATTCGGGGGAGGAAGAAAATGACCGTAAATAGTTATCGTGATCTAGAAGTTTGGCAAAAATCGGTTGATATGGTTGCTAGGATTTATGAAGCAACCAAACTTTTCCCGCGTGAGGAATTGTATACGCTTACTAGCCAGATACGACGCGCAGCCATCTCTATCCCATCCAATATTGCGGAAGGACGCGGCAAGCGCAGCACTCGTGATTTCATGAGATATATAAGCATTGCATGCGGCTCTCTCGCCGAGCTTGAGACGCAATTGGTCATAGCCGGCAAACTGGGCTATTTGCCGGCACACCAACTTGATCCATTGTTTGATGAACTGGCGCGCATTGGGAGGATGTTGAACGGAATGCTTGCAGGATTGGAAAAGAGATTATCTGGTTCCCCGAATGCCGGATGCCGAATGCCGGATGCCTTACAAACAGTGCAAAAGGTGGCCTCGTGACTCATAAACCTGTCCGTAAAGCGGTGTTCCCGGTTGCCGGTCTCGGCACGCGGTTTTTGCCCGCGACCAAAGCCATGCCGAAAGAAATGCTCACGCTGGTCGATCGTCCGCTCATCCAGCACGCGGTGGACGAAGCGCGCGCCGCGGGGATCGAGCAGTTCATCTTTGTCACTAGCCGCGGCAAGGGCGCGCTGGAGGATCATTTCGACAGCAACAACGACTTGACGCGCACCCTCGAGGCGCGCGGGAAGAAAGCCGCGCTGGAAGTTCTCAAGTCGACCGAGATTGAATCCGGGCAATTACTGTTCACGCGGCAGCGCGAACCGCTCGGCCTCGGCCATGCGGTGTGGTGCGCCCGGCATCTGGTGGGCAACGAGCCGTTTGCCGTATTACTGGCCGACGACGTCGTTCTGGCAAAAAAGCCCTGCATCGCGCAGATGATCGAGGCCTATAACAAAATCGGCGGCAATCTGGTTGGCGTGGTCGATGTGCCGCGCGAGCAGACCAACCGCTATGGCATCCTGGATGTCGAAAGCGACGACGGCAAGCTGGCGAAAATCCGCGGCCTGGTGGAAAAGCCGGAACCCGCCAGGGCGCCGTCGACGCTGTCCATCATTGGCCGATACATATTGCAGCCTGAAATTTTCCACGAGCTGGAAAGCGGCGAAAAGGGGGCGGGCGGGGAAATCCAGCTCACCGACAACATGGCCAAGCTGATCGGCAAGCAGCCTTTTCATGGTTTGCGCTACGAAGGCACGCGCTACGACTGCGGCGACAAGGTCGGATTTATTGAGGCCAACGCCGCCTTTGCCCTGGCACATCCGGAAATGGGCGCGAAAGTCCGCGAGGCATTGCAGAAGATCGTAAAGTAAGAGGCGGCAAGTTCAGGACAGCCGGGGTGCCATACGGGGAACCTTGCCGGACTTCAACAGTGTTGCGCGCATGCTCAATGGGGTCTATTCGTCATTGGAAAATAAACTAAAGGCTGACTGATGAAAAAAGTAATTGTTTTTCCTGAACCCCGAACCCCAAGCCCCGAGCCCCTTTCATGAAAATAGTCGTCATGGGCGCCGGCTATGTCGGCCTGGTTTCCGGCGCGTGTTTCGCCGAATTCGGTGTCACCGTCACTTGCGTCGATCCCGATAAAAGCAGGATCGAGGCGCTGAACAAGGGCGTCATCCCTATTTACGAACCGGGATTGGACGAGCTGGTCGAGAAGAACGTGAAAAAAGGTACGCTGTCCTTCGCGGGCACGCTCATGCCGGCGCTTAAGGATGCGGATGCCGTGTTTATCGCCGTCGGCACGCCGACACGGCGCGGCGACGGGCATGCGGACCTGACCTATGTCTATAACGCGGCGCGCGAGATCGCGCAGAACATATCGCGCTATACGGTCGTGGTCACAAAATCGACGGTGCCGGTAGGCACGGGGCGCGAGATCGCGCGCATCATGAAAGAAACCAACCCGAAGGCGGAATTCGACGTATGCTCGAATCCGGAATTTTTGCGCGAGGGTTCGGCCATCGGCGATTTCATGCGGCCGGACCGCGTGGTTCTCGGCTGCGAAAGCGAACGCGCGGCGGCGGTGATGAAGGCGCTGTACCGCCCGCTGTTCCTCATGGAAACGCCCATCGTTCTCACGCGGCTCGAGACGGCGGAGCTTACGAAATACGCGGCCAATGCTTTCCTGGCGACCAAGATCACCTTTATCAATGAAATCGCGGATTTGTGCGAAAAAGTGGGGGCCGATGTTCAGGTGGTGGCGAAGGGCATGGGACTCGACCGCCGCATAAGCCCCAAATTTCTGCATGCCGGTCCCGGATACGGCGGATCGTGTTTTCCCAAGGATACGCTGGCGCTGGTGAAAACGGCGCAGCAATTCGGCGCGCCGATGCGGCTCGTGGAGACCACGGTCGAGGTTAACGCGAAACGCAAACAGGGCATGGCCGGCCGGATTATCAAGTCCTGCGGCGGAACGGTGCAGGGAAAGACAGTCGCCATTCTCGGCGTCACCTTCAAGCCCAACACCGACGACATGCGCGACAGTGTCAGCCTCGATATTGTTCCGGCGCTGCAGCAGGCGGGCGCCGCCGTGCGCGCCTATGATCCCGCCGGCATGAAGGAAGCCGAAAAACTGTTGCCCGGCGTCACATGGTGCAAGGACGCCTATGACGCCATGCAGGGCGCCGATGCCGCCGCCATCCTCACCGAATGGAACGAATTCCGCGCCCTCGACCTCGCCCGCGTCAAGGCGGCGCTCAGGCACCCGGTGCTGGTGGATTTACGCAACGTCTACCGCCCGGATGAAATGAAGGCGGCGGGGTTTGAGTATGTGAGTGTGGGGAGGTAGGGAG
This sequence comes from Bdellovibrionales bacterium, assembly GCA_050248075.1. GTDB lineage: Bacteria > Pseudomonadota > Alphaproteobacteria > UBA9219 > UBA9219 > JBFWTA01. The sequence goes on from JBFWTA010000058.1 coordinate 7,988, forward strand.
AGATTCGACTGGTTAAGTGGGAGAAGGCGAACAGAAAAAACCTTCGTGGACAGGGGGGGTAAATTGCCTCCCTTTTATCCAGAAGGCGTAAGTCTGATCTAAGCGATTATCTATCCTGACAACCGACATATCGGCATCTTTAGCTTTTTGTGTAATTTCGTCTGGCGCAGGACGTCTATCCATTCCGGTCACGGCAACGGTGTTTTGTGGAATTGGAAAGCATTCGCCATCGATAGTTACCGATGTGGCGCGGTCGAAGATGTAGGTATGTTCAACGCCGCTTTCGGTACGACGCGGAAAGTAATAAGGTGAAGTCGCATCGAAACTTGAGTCCTGAGCTACTGTCTTCAACAGATGCCAAATGCTTTTTCTGTACTCGGCATAAAGCGAATCTGAAAATGCAACCTGAGGATTGACCCCATTTGTATTTTGGACGACATAGAGAAGCCCTTTTTCTTCCGTCATAAGATTAAAGTGACCGAAGAATTCATGTTCATCGAATTGGCCTAATTTGCTGCCTGTTAGGCCCGCAACCACAGGGACGCCTAACCGAAGTTTCTTGGGCCAGGCTTTCTGCGTGTCGCCACTGTAAGATCTGGCGACAATCTGGCGTCCGTAATAAGCTATACTCTCTTTAATGCCTTTTGCAGCGTCGGCGGCATTCCCTTTGGCATGATGCAGTGCCACAAAAACATCAGAGTCCAAGGCGCGAACAATTTTTTGTTCTGCGATACCCGGAAATTCGAACCTGAACGGGTTTAGGCTGATATAAGGTAATTTGTGCGCAGCCAAAGCCTTAAACTGAGGCAAGGAAATCAAATCGATTAGGTTTATTTCCGCCTGTACCAGGTCGCGGTACTGCCCATCGAGAAAAAGGATGTCACTGGCCAATCGAGAGCCGCTGCGCTGAGCGTCTCGAGGAAGGATCTGCGACTCATTGTGAAAAAATACAGAGGAGGACCGGACGGTGATGGACCCTGTTTGAAGGGGGCGTAAAAATTTTTTAAAATCGCGTTTAATTTTGTTTACTTCTACTTGTGTCGCCGGTTTTCCGTTTTCCAGAGAAATGGAGCTCGTGCCATTGTCTGAAGTTGCCTGGACGGTTGAAGCTTTGGTGGATGGCATAGCGCATATCCATACCGCGTTTTCGCGAGATCACGGTGCAAAGATTAGCCTCTTCGCATATGGGCATTTTATCAGGTGTTAAGCTGCCTGACCAAAACCTAATCCATAGCGACGAGCTTCTCGCACTAAATCTTCTTTTCTGTCGGCTCGGAGAGGATAATTAGGATTTCTGGTTACTGCATCGATAATGGCTTTGACATAGCGCTCTCCAGTTAAGCGATAGCCCACCATGGTGTTGTTGTCGTGTATCAATTTCTCGCCGCCCAGGGTTTTCAGAACGTCTTCAGCCTTAGTGACATTGTCTTTTTCTTTGCGGAGCCGCTCTTCATTCAAGCTGATCACATTATTGGCAAACTCCAAATGTACAGATCCTCTCCATTTGCGCCGCACAATCTCTTTGCTGACGCCTTTGATTAAATCGCTAATGTCGTCAGGTGAAGAATATCCATAAATCCAGCCATTGCTGCGGCGTGATCCATCAAATGTTGAATAACCTGTAGATATCATTGCAAACGAATTGCTTTTGGTTGATGCAACAATAAAAGAAGGATCATTAAAGCCATTTGTCTTATGGCCGTGCTGGCGTCTTAAGATTTCTGAAATGTGGCCCAGGTTTTTATCAGGCTGATTGTGTAGGGTTCCAGCAATGGCATTTAAATCATTTAGATCGGCAAGATGCCCATGGCCGGAAGGAATGTCTCGATTGTTTGCTATTCTGTTGATTTTGCGGTCTGAGAAACGCCATACATCATGCAGTTTATCTGCATCAAAGGCCGGGTCTATTCTTTTATAAAGCTGGTGGGCTGCAATATTGCTTCGGCCTGTTTCCCAAGCATATCCAGCAAATATGCCTTCGTTCCATGCGTCGAGTAAATTATTAGCAATAAGCTGGCCGGCAAACCCTTTGCGTCGCTCTGTAGGCATGACAACGATGTCTTCGAGATATAAAAGATGACCTTCCGCTAAATCAATCTCTGTCGTTGTTGTCATGCCTTTAATGACATCTCGTTTGCTATTCACAGCACCGCAGATGACAGTAACCTGAAATTCTGGGCCGATAGAGTTGGCAACAACACGTGCGTGTTCTGGTGTTATCACGTGATCATGGGCTACGCCTTGCTCAATAAGGCGTGCGGCAAAGCCTTCGACTTGAGCCGTGTCGTAAACATCCAAACGGGCTGTATAATCGCCCGAAAAAAAGTAGGCGCCTGGATTCATAGGTTTTTCAGTCGTGGCTTGAGTATCGATACCGTCCATTACTTCACCGATCTATTCTGAACTGGGGCTGACTCTGCTTGCTCCCAATAAACATCAAAATGATTGAGGTATGCTTTTGATAATGATTCAGAGCTAATGCTTACCCAACTCATATCCTCGTCTTTGCCACTCGCTAATACGGCGACCTTATTGCCGTATAGAAAATAGGGAATGGCGTCTTTGTGAACTTTTCGAAGCCATTTGTATACGCAGTGTTTTGCCGGAAAATTGGTGTCACCCTCCGGAACAAGGCAGCGAGCATCCAAGTTTGGGATAGTCTGCATTTTTTTTACGTATTCATCTAGGCGGTCGCCACCATATGTCGCAATCAAGCTATCGCTAAAGTTAAACTG
>JBFWTA010000059.1:0-10646 GCA_050248075.1 Bdellovibrionales bacterium
AAGCCACGCTGGCACGGTGGAATGCGGTGCTGAACGACACCCTGCCCGCCGTCGAGGATGGCGATACGATTGTAGGCCTCTGCCTGCCCGGCAAGCCTTCCATGCTTTTCTACAACGGCGTCAAAGTCGCCAGCATCGACGATCCGACCTTCAGCAAGGCCTTTTTCGATATCTGGCTGGGGGCCGGTGCGGATGAGAATTTACGGGCGAAACTGATCGGGCGCACACAGTAAAAGCCAGTGTTTTTGCATACTGCAGTTTTCCCAAGCGACGCTCACTTACTTATAAAAATTTACCGACAGGCATATAATCAAAGGACTGTTTTATGTATGCAGATCTCCTCCGGAATGCCGCACTTTCGCTTACGACACCACGCGCCGGCAAAGCGCGCGAAGTCTCATTGCAATGCTGTTACGATACAAGCGAGCTTCTCGTCGCGAGCCAATGGGGAAGAGAAAAAGAAAAGCATTGGGGAGCCTTCAAAGGGCTTAAAAAACTTCTGCCTCCCGAAGCCCTTAACGACGAATGGGGCCGGCCTCTGGATGACCACGAATTATGTTTCATCCGGACCGATGACCGGGGAAACATGTATATCCGGGGCGGACCGGAACTTTACGCCCTTACGACCGAACATCACGGCTATTACATACGTGATGCGGACAATTCTATCCTCGCCGATCCTTCTCAGCGGGATGCTCAATTCCTAATCAGCCAGCCAAATGCCATAACGGTCGATCTGGGCGTCGGGGACGGCAGAAAACGTTCACAGCGCATAAGATTCGATGCCCGGGCGCGACAGAAGGCAGTAAGCGCCAATAAAAAGCGAAAAAAGGAAAATAAAACCTTACTCGTCGTTCCCGAAGTGCCCAAAGTTATCGTCCTTGTGGATATCAATAATGAGACGCTGAATCTCGCCTGCCGTGAAGTACAATCCACGCTCGCTAGCCTGGGGCTGACACATGAAATATTGTCGGGAGAACATGACAACCGTCCCCCGGTCAACGGAATACGCCGCAGTCGCAAACCCGATGTCACTATCATATGTATCGCAGACGATTTTACGAGAGACGGCTTTTTTTCTCCTTCCGGCGGATTATGCCAGATCGTAAGGCAAGAGGCCGAAGCACGCGACATGCATAAATGGCATTGGCTGATCGAAATTTTTGGCGGCACGTTCCATAACCTTAAGTTTGACAAGACGCTCAAGCTTATCAGAGATATTTCCCGGCTATTCCCCCAACCCGATGGGCCGGAAGAATCCATGGGCAGGGATAAATTTATCGTCGGGCTGGATTACACGACGGATAAAGCCCTTCTTGCCGGCCAATATGGCAACAATTGGCGATTTCATCTCATGGCGGCCGCCGGGCTTTATCGGGCATTTATGCGGCTTGGCTATAAACCCTTTGATCTAAGCAAATTTAAGTGCACGGTTCAGGATGTTTCCTGCCTTCAGGAGGTGCAACAAGAACTGAGTCAGCTTCGCCAATCGCAGCAGGAATCGCGAGGCCTTGAGAAAAAGCCGAAAACAAGAACGAGGCGGCCAACCCGCAAAAACAAAAAAAAGCCATTTATAACTTCGAATATTGACGCGCGCGCTATTCGCGTCATGTTCCGCATTACGGCACGGCAGGTTTTAAAACTGCGGCCTTCTTCACGAGAGCTTGATCTACCATCAATATCCGTTAGATCGATAAAAACGGAAGATATTACGCGCCATTCGCAGACAATCTGGAATCTTGCGTTTGCGGCATATGGCATGCGCATCGGGTCCTGGGCATGGGCAAGGAGCAAACAATACAAAAACGAAAGAAACCAAATGCCTGTTTGCGGCATTTTTTCATTTACAAAACGCGCCGGGCGGGATCCTACGCCGCCTGCGCCAGAAGGCTGAGCTTCTCCGCCAGTATGTCAGGATGGATGGGCTTGCTGATGTAATCGTCCATGCCGGCGTCGAGGCAACGGGCGCGGTCGCCGGCGAGGGCATGGGCGGTGACGCATATGATCGTATGGCGGAACTTTCTCTGCTTTTCCAGTTCGCGGATGCGCTGCGTGGTTTCAAAGCCGTCCATGTCCTGCATCTGAACATCCATGAGAACGGCGGTATAGGGCTGCGAACGGGCGGCGATTTTCCGGATCGCCTCGGAGCCGCTGCGGGCAACCTCCACGGCATAACCGAGATTTTCCAGCATGAGCGTGGCCACCAGAATATTGGCCGCATAATCGTCGACCACCAGAACCACGCCGCCGGACAAGGCCGCTTCGGAAGCCGGCAATAGATCGGGCAGAACAGACTTCTGGGCAGGGATGACCGGCAGGGGCACATAAAAGGAAAAAACCGAGCCTTCGCCTTCCCTGCTTTCGACCGAAATATCGCCACCCATCAGCTGGGCGAGAGATTTGCAGATCGAAAGTCCCAACCCGGATCCGCCGAAACGCCGCGAAATAGTCTGGTCGGCCTGCACGAATTTATCAAAGACGGTCGCAAGCTTATCCGCCGGAATGCCGACCCCCGTATCGGCGACGCGAAAGTGAATATGCGCCATATCGTCGCTCTTCATCTCGGCCGCGGCAGTTACCGATACCTGCCCCGCGCGGGTAAATTTGAGCGCATTGCTGAGCAGGTTTACGAGAATTTGCTGAATACGCGCCGCATCGCCCTGCAGCGTCAACCCCTCGGTTTCATCGGTGATTGTGAGAGCGAGATTCTTGCTCTCCGCCTCGCTGTCGAACATGGCATGCAACGCCGTGAACACGCCGCCCACATCGAAAGGATTGGATTCCAGCTCGATCTGCGAGGCTTCGATACGGCTCAGGTCGAGCAGATCGTTCACCAGCCGCAGCAGGGTATCGGCGTTGGCGCAAAGCGTTTCCATCATCTTGAGCTGATGGGCGTTAAGGCCGCTCTTGAGCAGCAGACTGGCCAGCCCGATCACCACGTTCATGGGCGTGCGGATTTCGTGGCTCATGATGGCGAGAAAATCGCTTTTGGCCTGGCTGGCGGCTTCGGCTTTTTCCTTGGCGAGCGCGAGTTCCTCCCGCTGCCTTTCGTTCTCGGCCATGAAATAAGTAAGTTCTTCTTCGCGCTGTTTTTGCGCCGTAATGTCGGTATGCGTGCCGATCAGGCGCTGGACGTTGCCGTTTTCATCCCAGATGCCGATGCCGCGGGACAGCACCCACACCCAGCGCCCTTCCTTATGCTTGATTCGAAAGAGATTATTATAAGCCGGCCTCTCGCGGGCAAGATACTGGCGCATCGTTTCGCGCGCCTCATCCACGTCGTCGGGATGCATAAGTTCATAAAAATTATCGTGAACGCGGCTCAGTTCGCTGCGGGAATAGCCCAGCATCTGCTGATAGGACGGCGAATAATAAATCGTCCCCGCCGGAACATTGTAATCGTAGACGCCGTCGTTCAGGCCGTTGAGGATGAGCGAAAAAAGCTCCTCGCTTTTGAGTTTTTCCTTGGCCTTGGCATTCATGAGAATAAGCGAAAAGGCGGGAAGCGTCGTGAGCAGAACGACGACGCCAAAGCCCAGCGCCGCGCCGCTGATGAGCGGCCAGAAATCCATGCGGTCCCACCGATAGACGGTGGCGACAAAAATCAAAAACAGGCACAAGGAAGCCGTAAATAGAAAGATGGCGTTTCTTCTCGTCGGTTGAAATGAAGAAAGCATGGCCTGCGGCGGATAGTTGCGGTGGCGGAACCATACACTTCCCCATGCTTCCGTGCAAATTTTTTGGAGGTTCGGATGACCGGGACCACGAGGCAATTCCGGCACGGAAAAATCTGGCCCATCCGTCCCGCCCGGCTCGACAAGGCGGAATTTCTTGAAGCCCTCATCGCCCGATCCGTCACGATTCCGCAGGCCGGCAGAGCCGTGCCGGATCGCGCTTGCCGCTGGCGCCGGATTTATTTCAGCATAGGATTTTTATCCGCCTTGCCGGATGCTTCGGCTCGCGTCGCGCACTCCCGGGGAGGATTCCATGAAAAATTTTCTGTCCACCGCCCTTGTCGGCATTTTCATGCTGGGAGCGGTCCCCGCTCTGGCCGCCGGAACCGGCACGGCTCCCGCCGCAGGCACGGCTTCGCCTTCCTCGCCGGGGGCGGTCGGTAATCCAACGGGAACGGGCATGCCGTCCAACACACGCAGCGGTCCGGTACCGAATACCGGTTCGGCGCCTGCCGCCCATACGGGTTCGGCCGCCATACCAACCCCGGCGGTGAACCCTTCGGGCAATGTCACCGGCGGCACGCAGAACGGTATCGATGTCCATAACCAGCCGGTCAATAACGCCGCCAGCCCGCCCGTCGCAAATCCGGCCATAGCTGGAAACGGGCAGGCCGCCCAGCCCGCCGCAGACTGGACCGCCGAAGATTCATACTGGCGCAGCAATTTCCAGTCGCGTCCCTATTATACCGGCAACTCCAATTACCACGCCTATCAACCCGCTTACCGCTATGGCGTGGATCTGTACAATCAAAACCAGGGAAAACCTTTCAACGAACTGGATCGCGGCCGGCTACAGACGCAGTGGCAGCAGGTACGCGGCAACTCCAACCTCACATGGGATCAGGCGCAGGGAGCCGTATCCGATGCCTATAACCGCGCTTACGATAACCGCCGTAGCGGCATAAATAATGTGAACAGCGCTCCCGATCCGGCGGGCGCGGCAACCGTCACCCCCTGAACCACTTCAGACCCTGCCGATATGCCGTGAAGGGCTATATGCATCTGGGCAATCGGGTATAAGCATGGCCCATGATACCAGTTGCCATTATCGGGGCCGGGCCGGCAGGGCTTATGGCCGCGGAAATCATTGCCGGAGCCGGGCATGCGGTAACGGTCTATGACCGGATGCCCTCGCCCGCGCGCAAGTTCCTCATGGCCGGGCGCGGCGGGTTGAATTTAACGCATAGCGAAGATATCGAGGCATTCACCGAACGTTATGGCCATGCCGCCTCGTGGCTCGCGCCCGTCATTGAACAATTTCAGCCTTCCGACTTGCGCAGCTGGTGCGATGCCCTGGGCCAGCAAAGTTTCGTTGGCAGCAGCGGACGCGTATTTCCGAAAAACCTCAAGACCTCTCCCCTGCTGCGCGCATGGCTGCAGCGGCTCGACCGGCTTGGGGTGCGTTTTTCGCTCAAGCGCAAATGGATCGGCTGGAATGCCGGACAGGACTTGCTTTTCGAAACTGCCGAAGGAAAACATGAAACGGCAAAGGCGGGCGCCACCCTGCTGGCGCTCGGCGGCGCGTCCTGGCCGCGTCTCGGTTCCGATGGCGGCTGGACTGATATTCTGTCCGAGGCAGGTATTGAGCTTGCCCCGCTCGGACCGGCCAATTGCGGTTTCACTGTTTCCTGGTCGGATGTTTTTCGCCGGCGTTTCGAGGGCCAGCCGCTCAAGACCATAGCCCTGACATATGACGGCACAACCGTTCGGGGCGACGCCATGATCACGGCAAACGGCATCGAGGGCGGCGCCGTTTATGCTCTCTCCGCACGCTTGAGGGACGGCATTGCCGCGCAGGGCCGTGCCGGAATTTTCCTCGATCTGCGGCCCGGCCTTTCCAGCGGCGAACTGGAACAGCGGCTTCATGCGCCGGCAGGCAGCCAGAGTTACACGAATTTTTTACGCAAGCACGGCGGATTGCCGGCCATCGCCGCCGGCCTTCTTTATGAATCCAGGCCGATGGCGGAAATAAAGCGCCTGCCGCCGCCGGAACTCGCGCACTTCATTAAAAAATGCCCGCTTGAGCTCATCGCTCCCGCGCCGCTCGAACGTGCCATATCGACGGCGGGCGGGATCATGCGCGATGCGCTGGACGAGCACTTCATGCTGCGCGCCATGCCGGGCGTCTTCGCGGCCGGCGAGATGCTCGATTGGGAAGCGCCGACCGGCGGTTATCTGCTGCAGGCGACGTTCAGCACGGCGGTCGCCGCTGCGCGGGGCATGCTCGACTGGCTCGCCGCATCCGGGGATTCGCATGCAAAGGTATGACGCCATTATCCTCGGTGCCGGCGCCGCAGGGCTTATGTGCGCGCTGCGCGCGGGACAGCGGGGACGGAAAGTCCTGCTGCTGGATCACGCCACGGAGGCGGGACCTAAAATTCTTATCTCCGGCGGCGGACGGTGCAATTTCACCAACCGGCATGCGGCACCCGACCGGTTTATTTCCGGCAACCCTCATTTCTGCATCTCGGCGCTCAAAGGCTATACGCAGCACGATTTCATCGGGCTGGTCGAAAAGCATAAGATCGCCTATCACGAAAAAACGCTTGGGCAATTATTCTGCGACGGTTCGGCGCGTGAAATCATCGCCATGCTGCTGGACGAATGCCGCACGGGCGGCGTCGATATCCGCCTCGGGCAAAAGATAACGGATATTGCCAAGGCCGATGCCTTTCGTATCATGGCCGGTGGCGAAGCCGTGGAAGCGAGGAACCTCGTGCTCGCGACCGGCGGGCTTTCCATTCCGAAACTGGGGGCCAGCGGTTTCACACACGAAGCTGCGGCGCGCTTCGGCATCCCGCTGACGGAACTACGCCCCGCCCTAGTGCCGCTGGTTTTCGACGGCGAGGAGCTTGCCATGATGCGGGCGCTGGCGGGCGTGTCGCTGGAAGTCCTTGCGGTTTCCGGCAAGGCAACGTTCCGCGAAGCCATGGTGTTTACGCATAAAGGACTTTCGGGCCCGGCAATCCTGCAGATTTCTTCATATTGGTGCGAAGGTCAGAATATCGAACTCGATCTGTTGCCCGGTACGGATGCCAAAAGCTTCCTGCTCGACCGCAAGAAATCGCGCGGCAAGTCGGAACTTCAAACCATTCTTGGCGAAGTCCTGCCGCAACGGCTGGCGCAGAGTCTTACGGAAAAATATTTCACGGCCGCGCCGATGGTTACGCTGACGGACAAATATCTCAGAGACGCCGCTGTCCGGCTTAAAAGATGGCACCTTACGCCTGCGGGAACCGAAGGCTATGCCAAGGCCGAGGTCACGCGGGGCGGCGTCGACACCACCGCGCTTTCCTCCAAGACCATGGAAGTAAAATCCGTCCCCGGCCTTTATATAATCGGCGAAGCCGTCGACGTGACCGGCTGGCTCGGCGGCTATAACTTCCAATGGGCCTGGTCGAGCGGCTGGGCGGCGGGATCGGCGGTTTAAACGAAGGCCGGGTGTCCTGCATCGACAATTCTCATTACTCTCCAAAACATGCTGCGGCATGCTGAGTACAGCGCATATGCGTAAAGCGCGGCGCCTTGGCGGCGAGATCTGCATTCGCGATAATATCGCAAACTAAAGCCGTTTCTTTGCGAAGGCTCGTCCCGAAGCCGATTTTAAATATTTTTCGAAAGCGAACGCCTGCTTTTCATCGTCATAGGCAATATAGATTTTCATTTTCCAGGGGCGGTATCGTGCGGTGTTGGGAAGCTTGCCGGTATTATGTTCGTCAAGCCGTCGGCGCAGATCATCCGTTATTCCTGTATAAAAATGCCCGGGATAAGGAAGGCTTTGGATGATGTAGACGTATTTCATTTTTCTTGTCCGTCTACGGGATGGCTTGCCGAGCCGCAGCAAGCGCAAGCTGCAAGAACCCGGCTTCGCCCTGCGGGCTACGCCGCGGCAGCCTTCGCGGCGCTGCGCTTGCGCAGGCTGGCGGACCCGGCGAGATTCGAACTCGCAACCCCTGCCTTCGGAGGGCAATACTCTATCCAGTTGAGCTACGGGTCCCGCGCGGGCGCACCATAGGGGAATTTACCGAATTCGTCCACAAAACCGCGTCCGGAACCGGCCGGTGGCGCTGAAAATACCTGTATCACAGGGCTTAATGCTTGCTTGCGGTGGCGGCCAAGGGAGGGTAAAACCCTGTCCCTACGCATTTTAATGCGGGTGTAGCTCAGTTGGTTAGAGCGCCGGCCTGTCACGCCGGAGGCCGCGGGTTCAAGTCCCGTCACTCGCGCCATTTTTAGCTATTAGCTGTTTAGGTGTTAGCTGTTAGGAGAATCGTATTGCTGAAAGCCAGCACCTAACAGCTAACACCTAAAAGCTCCCCTCAAATCATCGCCATCCCGCCATTCACATGCAGCGTCTGGCCGGTAACGTAGCGGGCTTCGTCGCTGGCGAGATAGGCCACGGCGGAAGCGATGTCTTTCGGATCGCCGATATAGCCGACGGGGATGTTCGCCATGATTTTGGCCTTCTGGTCGTTCGTAAGGACATCCGTCATGGCGGAGGTGATAAACCCGGGGGCCACACAGTTGACCGTGATGCTGCGGCCCGCCATTTCCTGCGCCAGCGATTTGCTCATGCCGATCAGGCCCGCCTTGGACGCCGCGTAATTCGCTTGCCCGCCATTGCCGGTGACGCCGACGATGGAGGTAATGCTGATGATGCGCCCGAAGCGCCGCGACATCATGCCCTTGAGCGCCGCGCGCGTCAGACGGAACGCGGCGCCGAGATTGACGTTAAGGACCGTATCCCAATCCTCGTCCTTCATGCGCAGCGCAAGGCCGTCGCGGGTAAGACCGGCGTTGTTGACGAGAATATCGACGCCGCCGCCCAGCTGCGCCTCGGCGTCTTTCAGAAGCGCCGCGGGTACGGCGGGATCGGACAGATTGCCCGCCGCCACAAAAGCGCGCTCGCCAAGCTCGTTCTTAAGCGCGTTCAGGGCATCGACCTTGGTGCCCGACAGCACCACCCTGGCCCCCTGCGCATGCAACGACCGCGCAATAGCGCCCCCCAGGCCGCCCGAAGCGCCGGTGACGAGAGCGTTTTTTCCAGAAAGCGTAAACATGTTTTTACTCCTGCTCTAAACGTCATCCCGGAAAATTTTTACCGAGCGAAGCGAGGAAAAATTTATCCGGGACCCCGTCAGCGCCGAAGAAAAAACTCCGTAGCCAGCTACCCACGCTCTATCGGACAACCTGACTGGGTCCCGGATAAACGTTATTTCGTCTCGCGGCGCTTCGCTGGCTCGCCGAAGAGAAAGTTTTCCGGGATGACATAACGATTGTCTTAAACGGTCTTCAAAAAAGCTTCAATATCTTCCGGCCCCTGCAGCGACACCGCCGCCAGTTCCCTGTCGATGCGGCGCGCAAGGCCGGCGAGGACATTGCCGGCGCCACATTCCACCAGTTGTGTGACCCCCTGCCCCTTCATGTAAAGCACGGATTCGCGCCAGCGCACGGAACCGGTGACCTGTTTGACCAGTAATTCGCGGATGGTTTCCGGCGCCTGAACCTGCTCGGCCGTCACATTGGCGACCAGCGGCACGGCGGGCGGCCTGACCGTGACGTTTTCCAGCGCCTTCTGCATCGCATCCGCCGCGGGCTGCATCAGCGAGCAGTGAAACGGGGCGCTGACCGGCAGTTTCACGCTGCGTTTAAAGCCGCGCTCGGCGGCAATGGCAATCGCGCGGTCGACGGCGGCGGCATGGCCGCTGATGACCACCTGCCCCGGCGCGTTGTCGTTGGCGGCGGTGCAGATTTCACCCTGCGCCGCGGATGCCGCGATGTCCTGTGCCGCCGCCAGATCGACGCCGATCAGGGCGGCCATGGCGCCGATCCCGACCGGCACCGCCTGCTGCATCGCCTGTCCGCGCTTTTTCAACAGCCGCGCCGTATCGGCCAGCGAAATGCTGCCCGCCGCGCATAGGGCCGAATATTCGCCGAGGCTGTGACCCGCAACAAATGCCGCGCCGTCCGGCAGGCGGAAATTTCCCTGCCTTTCCAGCACACGCATGACCGCCATGCTGACGGCCATCAGGGCCGGCTGGGCGTTTTCGGTGAGCTTGAGGTCCTCGGCGGGCCCCTCGAACATCAGTTTCGTCAGATGCTGGCTCAGGGCGTCGTCGACTTCCTGAAAGACGGCCCCGGCTTCGGCAAAACTTCCGGCCAGGGCCTGGCCCATGCCGACCGCCTGGCTGCCTTGACCGGGAAATACGAGGGCGCGCTTCATTCGCTAGGCTCCTGAATATTCAAAACACGGCGTGACTCAACGCACTTGTCAAAGCCAAGTCAAGCGGGGATATTGGCGGCGGAATTGAGGCCTTAACCATGATTATCGTCACCGGCGGCGCCGGATTTATCGGATCGAACCTGGTCGCGGCGCTGGAAGCGCGCGGCAAGCATGTGATCGTGTGCGACTGGCTGGGACGCGAGGATAAATGGCGCAACATCGCCAAACGCGACCTGCACGCGCTGATTGCGCCGGAAAAGCTCGACGATTACCTGCGCGACCAGGGCGGCGATATCGAAACCGTCTTTCATCTCGGCGCAATCTCGACCACGACGGAAACCGATGTCGATCTCATTGCCGAAAACAACATCCGCCTCAGCCAGAAATTATGGAACTGGTGCCGCGAGGCGCGGGCGCGGTTTATCTACGCCTCCTCCGCCGCCACCTATGGCGACGGGTCGGCCGGGTTCAAGGACGACGAAAGCATCGCCGCGCTGGCCAGACTCAAGCCGCTTAATCCCTATGGCTGGAGCAAGCACGCCTTCGACCGCTGGCTGGCGCGGCAGAAATCGCCGATGCAATGCGTCGGCCTGAAATTCTTCAATGTCTACGGCCCCAACGAATATCAAAAGGGCGGCCAGCGTTCGGTTGTGCATCAGGTCTATCCGTTCGCGATGCGCGAAGAAGCC
>JBFWTA010000060.1:0-10627 GCA_050248075.1 Bdellovibrionales bacterium
CTGTGGGGGTGAAGGGTTTTAACGCCTGCCCGATCCGCCGGTATTGACTTGGTCCTTGAGCTGTTTTCCTGCGCGGAATTTTGGCAGGCGGGAGGGTTTGATCTGGATTTCCTCGCCGGTGCGCGGGTTGCGGCCTTTCGAGGCGCCGCGCTTCGAAACATAAAAATTGCCGAAGCCGACCAGACGCACTTCCTCGCCCTTGCGCAGGCTGTTTTCGATCGTACCCAGGCATGCATCGATGATCGCCGAAACGCAGCTTTTCGACAGCTCCATTTTTTGCAGGGATTTGTTTTCGCAGACAGCCGCGATGAATTCGTTTTTATTCACGGGATACTCCCTTACAGTTAAAGCATGAAGGCGGCATGCGTTTGCCGCACGCGCGAATCTGTTCGCCTTGCGAATAACTCTAGGGGGCGATTTCATCCTGTCAAATAAAGCGGTACAGGGAATCGTGACACTCCGGCGACGATTCGAAAAATTGCGCGGGCGGCAACGCATGTCCGTTTTCTGAAGAACGAACGGTAAGCCGTTTAAAACGGAAAGACTTATGACCGGTGCAAAAGATCGATGCCCGCTTTCGCGGGCATCGCATATCCATAAAACAGATTCGTTTAGTGCCGCACCACTTCGCCATCGGCCGTGGTTTCGGTCTGGCCCTTGCGGGCTTTCTCAGCCGCCATCTCGGCGGCTTCATCCCATTCGATGGGCGTAACCGGCTTGACCAGCGCGTATTTAAGCACCTCGTCCACCGTATTTATAAAGTGGATGCTGAGACCCTTTTTCACGTTGTCCGGAATCTCCGACAGGTCCTTTTCGTTTTCCTTCGGGATGATGACGGTCGTAATGCCGCCGCGCAGGGCCGCCAGCAGTTTTTCCTTGAGCCCGCCGATCGGCAGCACGCGCCCGCGCAGCGTGATTTCGCCCGTCATCGCCACATCCTTGCGGACTGGAATGCCGGTGAGAACGGAGACGATGGAGGTAACCATCGCAACGCCCGCGCTCGGCCCGTCCTTGGGCGTCGCGCCTTCGGGCACGTGCACGTGGATATCGCGCTTTTCCAGAAGCGGCGGCTTGATGCCGAAGGCAACCGCACGCGCCTTCACATAGCTTTCCGCGGCCTGCACCGATTCCTTCATGACGTCGCCCAGCTTGCCGGTCGTGGTGATCTTGCCCTTGCCCGGCAAGGCCACGGCTTCAATGGACAGCAATTCGCCGCCCACCTCGGTCCAGGCGAGGCCCGTGGTCACGCCGATCAGATCTTCTGCTTCGATCTCGCCATAGCGGTATTTTTTGACGCCCGCGTATTTTTCGAGATTGCGGCGCGTGATATGCACCGATTTCAGGTTCTTGACCAGAATGTCCTTGATCGATTTGCGGGCCAGGCTGGCGACTTCGCGTTCCATGTTGCGCACCCCGGCTTCGCGCGTGTAGTAACGCACGATATCGCGCAGCGCGTCCTCGGAAATCGAGAATTCGCCGTTCTTCAGGCCGTGTTCCTTGGTGGCCTTCGGAATCAGGTGGCGTTCGGAAATCTCGATCTTCTCGTCTTCCGTATAACCGGCAAGGCGAATGATCTCCATGCGGTCCAGCAGCGGCTGCGGCATGCGCAGCGTGTTGGCGGTGCAGACGAACATCACGTCGGAAAGATCATAGTCGACTTCCAGGTAATGGTCGTTGAAGGCATGGTTCTGTTCGGGATCCAGTACCTCGAGCAGGGCCGAGGACGGATCGCCGCGCCAGTCGGACCCCAGCTTGTCCACCTCGTCCAGAAGGAACAGCGGGTTCGACGATTTGGCTTTCTTCATGCCCTGAATGATCTTGCCGGGCATGGAGCCGATATAGGTGCGGCGATGGCCGCGGATTTCGGCTTCGTCGCGCACGCCGCCGAGCGACATGCGCACGAAATTGCGTCCCGTCGCCTTGGCGATGGATTTGCCGAGCGACGTCTTGCCGACGCCGGGCGGGCCGACGAGGCACAGGATGGGGCCCTTGAGCTTGGTCGCGCGCTGTTGCACGGCCAGATATTCGAGGATGCGTTCCTTGACCTTCTCCAGGCCGTAATGGTCCTGATCCAGCACCTTTTCCGCCGCCTTGATGTCGCGGCGCACCTTGGTGCGCTTTTTCCACGGAATCGACAGCATCCAGTCGAGATAGTTGCGCACGACCGTGGCTTCCGCCGACATCGGGCTCATGCTGCGCAGCTTTTTGAGCTCCGCCAGCGATTTCTCGCGGGCTTCCTTGTTCATGCGCGCCTTGTTGATCTTGGCTTCCAGCTCGGCCGCCTCGTCGCGGCCTTCCTCGCCGTCGCCGAGCTCCTTCTGGATCGCCTTCATCTGCTCGTTGAGGTAATATTCACGCTGGGTCTTTTCCATCTGGCGCTTGACGCGGCTGCGGATGCGCTTTTCGACCTGAAGCACGCCGATTTCGCCTTCCATGAAGCCGAAAATCTTTTCCAGCCGCTCGTTGACCGAGACGGTTTCCAGCAATTGCTGCTTGTCGGAAATCTTGAGCGCGAGATGCGAGGCGATGGTATCCGCCAGTTTCGCCGGATCGTCGATCTGGTTCACGGAAACAAGGACTTCCGGCGGGATTTTCTTGTTCAGCTTGATGTATTGCTCGAACTGGTCGACCGCCGCGCGGCCCAGCGCCGACAGTTCCGCCTTGTCGCCGGCGAATTCCTCGACCGGTTCGGCGAAGGCCTGGAAAAAATCGGTGGTGTCGGTGAAGCGGCTGACCTTGGCGCGGTGGCCGCCTTCGACCAGCACCTTCACGGTGCCGTCGGGCAGTTTCAAAAGCTGAAGCACCGTGCCCACGGTGCCGAGCGTGAACAGGTCCTCGCGGTTCGGGTCGTCCTGCGACGCGTTCTTTTGGGTCAGCAGCAGGATATGCTTGTCGTCCTGCATGACGTCCTCGAGCGCGCGCACGGATTTCTCGCGGCCGACGAACAGCGGCACGATCATGTGCGGAAATACAACGATATCCCGCAGCGGGAGGACCGGATAAAGCGCGCCGCCAGCAGCGTGAAGAACCATGGTATTCCTTTCAAAACGAGTAGCGGGCAAGAACCAGAACCCGACTCCGGAGCCTATCTTAGAGGAATCCTAGCGCCGGCATAGTTAACAGATTGGTAGTTTCGAGGCTTTTTTCAACCCGTGGCCCGCTCGCAGCAATTCGCCGCAGTTTTGCAATTATAACGGGGGCGGTTTGATGGCGGAAAGGCGGGCTCGTTTTTGGTTAAGAACAAACGGAACCGTCTTTACCCTAAGCCTTCGCTCCCGCCACCGCGGGCGCCGCTTCGCGCTTGTCGCCGTGGACATAGATGGGCTTGGCCTTGCCTTCGACAACTTCCTTGTTGATGACGACCTTTTCGACATCGGTCTTGCCGGGAAGCTCGTACATCGAATCCAGCAGCACGCTTTCCATGATGGAACGCAACCCGCGCGCCCCCGTTTTGCGGGCGATGGCCTTTTGCGCGATGGCGTGCAGGGCGTCATCGGTGACGTCGAGGCTGATGTCTTCCATTTCGAACAGCCGCTGGAACTGCTTGACCAGCGCGTTCTTGGGGCGGGTGAGAATGTCGATCAGCGCCGCTTCGTCGAGATCGGTGAGCGTGGCGATAACCGGCAGGCGGCCCACGAATTCCGGAATAAGGCCGAATTTAAGCAAATCCTCGGGTTCCACACCGACAAGGATTTCGCCGGTGCGGCGTTCGTCGGGTCCGCGCACATCGGCGCCGAAGCCGATGGACGAGCCCCGTCCGCGCGCCGAGATGATTTTCTCGAGGCCGGCAAAGGCGCCGCCGCAGATGAAAAGGATGTTGGTTGTATCCACCTGCAGGAATTCCTGCTGCGGATGCTTGCGGCCGCCCTGCGGAGGCACGGAAGCAACGGTTCCTTCCATGATCTTGAGAAGGGCCTGCTGCACGCCTTCGCCCGACACGTCGCGGGTTATGGACGGGTTGTCCGACTTGCGGCTGATCTTGTCGATTTCGTCGATATAGACGATGCCGCGCTGGGCGCGCTCGACGTTGTAATCGGCGGCCTGCAGCAGCTTGAGGATGATGTTCTCCACATCCTCGCCGACATAGCCGGCTTCGGTAAGCGTCGTGGCGTCGGCCATGGTGAATGGCACGTCAATGATGCGCGCCAGCGTCTGCGCCAGCAGTGTCTTGCCGCAGCCCGTGGGGCCGACCAGCATAATGTTTGACTTCGCCAACTCGACATCCGAATTGCGGGCGCCATGGGCGAGGCGCTTGTAATGGTTATGGACGGCGACCGACAGGACGCGCTTGGCATGTTCCTGGCCGATCACGTAGTCGTCCAGGACCGTCATGATGTCCTTCGGCGTCGGCACGCCGTCGCGCGATTTCACGAGCGTCGTCTTGCTCTCCTCGCGGATGATATCCATGCAGAGCTCGACGCATTCATCGCAGATGAACACGGTCGGGCCCGCGATGAGCTTGCGCACCTCGTGCTGGCTCTTGCCGCAAAAGGAGCAGTAAAGGGTGTTCTTGGAATCGCTCGAAGTGGATTTGGTCATCGGTTGCCGTTGGCCTCCCGTGCGCGGCGGAACTTAGCTACGAAAAGCATATCGCCCCTCTGGTTACCGGATTATTAAGTCTGCGTCCATATCGTGGGACACATTCTGGCTTTCATGGGCAGTTTGCCGCGGTTTTGCGGCAAATGCCTTGTTCGCGCGTGCAGCATAGGATGAGAGCGTTTCGATAAGGGCTTTGAATCGCACGCATGTCGCTCTCGCTGAACAAAGGCCCGTCGTAGCTTAAAACCGGGCATCCATTCTATCCGGATATGGTGTCCGGCTGCTTAATATCAAGCCGCTTTCTTTTCGGTCTCGCTGCCGCCCGGACGCTTGGTCACGACTTCGTCGATCAGGCCGAAAGCCTTGGCCTCTTCGGCTGACATGAAGTTGTCGCGTTCCACCGCCGTGGCGATTTTTTCGAGCGGCTGGCCGGTATGCTGCACGTAAATTTCGTTGAGGCGCTGACGGGTTTTGAGGATTTCCCGAGCCTGAATTTCGATGTCGGTCGCCTGGCCCTGGGCGCCGCCCGAGGGCTGGTGGATCATGATGCGGCTGTTGGGCAGGGAGTAACGCTTGCCCTTTACCCCGGCGCAAAGGAGCAGCGAGCCCATCGACGCCGCCTGGCCTATGCACACCGTCGATACCGGCGCCTTGATATATTGCATGGTGTCATAGATCGACAGACCCGAGGTCACGACGCCGCCCGGCGAATTGATATAAAACGAGATTTCCTTGCTCGGGTTTTCCGATTCCAGAAACAGAAGCTGGGCACAAACGAGGCTTGCGCCGTGGTCTTCCACCTGTCCCGTAAGGAAAATGATGCGTTCCTTCAGCAGGCGCGAATAGATATCGAAGGAGCGCTCGCCGCGCGCGGTCTGCTCGATAACGATCGGCACCAGCGCGCTCAGTTTTTCGATGGGGTCTCTGTCGATCAGCATGGGGGCTCCCTGTTGGCGTGATAAGGTTAAGATTAGCGGATTACACGGGGATGGCAAGGGGAGCGGGCACAGCGTATATATTTTTGATACTTTTCCTATCCTTGCCAGCCGGGACAAAATGTCCGCCACTCAGCATATGGTCGCAGCCATTGTCCGAAACCTGCTCGGCGATGCGCCTCTGACCTCGCAGGAAATTCTTGCCGTCGCCACCGCGCTGGGACGATCCAGGGGCGATCATCGGGCCATGACGATGTTTTGCGATCATTTTCTCAAGGCCGTCAGAAACTGCAATTATAACAGCGAGGAAAACGGCGAGCGCATGGTTTTGCGACGCCTGGCCGCTTTCCGGCCGAAGATCGTTTTCGACGTGGGTGCCAACGAAGGGGAATGGTCGCGTCTTGCCCTGGCTGAAATGCCGGGGATAGCCCTTCATGCCTTCGAAATTATCCCGGAAACTTTCCGGATCCTTCAGCAGAAGATGGCCGGCGAGGAAGGTATACGGCTCGGCAATTTCGGATTATCCGACCGTAACGGGGAAGTGGAAATGCACGTTTATGCGTCATCCAGCACAATTTCGTCACATGTGCCTTATCCGCATGACGGCGATTGCCGGACCGTTGCATGCCCGGTTCGTACGGGCGATGGCTACATGCGCGAAAATGGAATCGAACGGATTGATTTTCTAAAACTCGATGTCGAGGGCGCCGAATCCGACGTCCTGCAGGGATTTTCCGCCGCCTTGAGCGAGGGATGTGTCGATGTGGTGCAGTTCGAATATGGAAAGATCAATATCATGACCCGTTTTCTGCTCTGCGATTTTTACCGCTTTTTCGAGGAACGGGATTATGCCGTAGGGAAGATTTACCCGGATTTCGTCGACTTTCGCCCCTACGATCTGGACGACGAGGACTTTCTCGGCCCCAATTATATCGCCTGCCGCCGTTTGCGCGCGGATATCCGGGAAGCACTCGGGCAACGGCAGGCGGGGTAACCGCTTTTATTCCATCTCCCCCGGCATCTTCGTTAGCTCGTCGGCCGGGACCTTGCGCTCCGTTACCTTGGCCTGCGCGATGATATGGTCGACGACTTTTTCCTCGAGCAGGGGGGCGCGCAGACGCTCGAGCGCGCCCTTGGTCTGGGTGTAATAATCCACTACCGCTTTTTCTTGGCCCGGAAAGCGGCGGGCTTCGGCGATCATCGCGTTGCGCAATTCGGCCGAGGAAACTTCCATCTTGTTGCGGCGGGCGACTTCCGCCAGCAGCAGGCCGAGCCGCAGGCGGCGCTCGGCGATTTTGCGGTAATCCTTCTTCAGCTGTTCGTCGCTCTTTTTCGCTTCGTCGGCGGGCAGCTGGCCGTTTTTCCGGGCTTCCTCGAACTGTTTCCATACATTGCCGAATTCGTTTTCCACCATGCCGGGCGGCAGTTCGAAATCGTGCGTTTCGGCAAGCTTGTCGAGCAGCTTGCGCTTGATGACGGCGCGGCTGATCTGCTTGTAATTCGCGCCGATATCGTCGGTCACGCGCTGGCGCAGTTCGGCAAGGTCCTTGAGGCCGAATTCCTTGGCGAGCTCGTCATTAAGTTCGACGGGCTTATGGGCGCGCAATTCCTTGACCTCGACCGCGAATTCCGCCTTTTTACCGGACAGGTCGGGCGCATGGTATTCCTCGGGAAAAGTAACCTTGATGGTCTTCTTGTCCCCGGCCCTGCTGCCGACCAGCTGGTCCTCAAATGTATCGATGAAGGATTTCGTGCCCAGTTCCAGGGTATGGTTTTCGCCTTTCATCCCGTCGCGCGGCTTGCCGTCCACGGTGCCGTCGAAATCGATCACCAGCGTGTCGCCTATTTTGGCGGCGCGGTTTTCTTCGACCTTTTCAGGCTGTCGGATGGACTTGGCGATCCGGTTGACGGCCTCGTCGATCGTCTGGTCGGTGACATCGGCGACGGGGCGTTCGAGGCTGATCTTGCTGAAATCGCCCGGTGTGATTTCGGGCAGAACTTCGACGGCCAGCTTGAACTCCAGATCCTTGTCCTCGCCGAAACTGATGAGTTCGATCTGGGGTTCCGAAGCCGGGCGCAGATTGCGGTCGGTGAGCGCCTTTTGTGACGCCTGCGAAACGGTCTGGTCGAGAAGCTCGCTGCGCGCATCGGCGCCGAAACGTTTTTTAAGCACGGGCAGGGGGATTTTGCCCGGGCGGAAACCCGGCAGGCGCGCCGTTTTGCCCCATTCTTCAAGTCGGGAGTTCAATTGTTTTTCAACGTCTTGCTGGGCGATTTTAATCTTGAATTCGCGCTTGAGGCCTTTGGCCAGTGTTTCTTCGACCTGCGTCATGTGTGTCTGCGTCCCCGGTTGATCAATTTCCATGAATAGCGTGTTTATAGCAGGGCCTTTTCGGTAAGGCTATGCGGTGCTGCCTTTTTAGTTTGCGGCCGCGGCAGTCCTGGAGGCAAGAACCCGTTCCTGCCCGTGTAAAGCTTCGGCGGATGGTTCGCCATGGACCGCCCTTGCCGCCCGAAGCGCGTGCAAGGAGCGAAGGCTGGTGCGGGCGAAGGGACTTGAACCCCTATGACCGTAAAGTCACTGGGACCTAAACCCAGCGCGTCTACCAATTCCGCCACGCCCGCCTGCGGCCTTAGTCTTAAAGCTTTTCGCAAGCCATGTTTACCATGCCTGTAAACTTTTCGCGTGGCAACATGCCACCGCCACTGCGTCGGTTTGCGAAATTTACCATCTAGCCGATTGGTACTAATAACAATCCGTCCCTACCAAATTTTGGTCAATATTTTAGCTTGCCGAAAGCAATGCGGGCGCTTACGACCGATGTCATGAGAAACAGAAGCCGAGCGGTACGAGTCCAGTCTAGTCTGCCAAAGCTGGCGGCGACGGCGGTCGTTTGCTGGGCGATAGGAACGAATACTTACTTCGACAGCACGAATATTAAACATGCGCCCCACTGGAACGCGCAGGCTCCCGATATAACCCTTGAAGCGCAGGCGCCCCAGGACAACGGTGCCGCACTTATCCGCGTTATTTCGAACCAGGATGCCATTCTGTACCGTCAGATTTTCGAAGCCCAGGCCGTGGCCGACTGGGCCCGCGCCGATCATGCCATCGACCGGCTTTCCGACCGCCGCCTGCTCGGCGATGTGCTGGCCGACCGCTATATGCGCCGGGATGCTACGCTTGCCGAGTTAAAGGACTGGCTTGAAAAATATTCCGATCTGCCTGAAGCATCTCGTTTTTATCTGCAGGCCGTAGCCCTTGCAGGAGGGGCCGGAAACTTGCCCGAACCGGCCGCCCTTGCCCGCTGGAGCGGCGCCGACAGCCGCAGCAGCGTATTCGGTTTCAGAGCCGTGGCCGACCGCAAGGCTTCTCCCCAGTCCCGCCGTTTCATAGCCAGGCTTAACAAGGACTTGCGCCGGGACGATGCCGCCGCCGCCGAAAAATTGCTGGAGGCGGAACAGCACCGCCGCATCATGCCGCCCCAGGAAATCGCCGCCGCCCAGGGCCTGATTGCCGCGAATTATTTTTATAACGGCAAAGCTGCGGCCGCCCGGAACATCGGCGAAGCGGGGGCAAAGCATCAGAATCCGCAGGCGCTCTGGTTCGCCGGTCTCGCCGCCTGGAAGCAGAACGATGCCGCCGCCGCCGGCCGCCACTTTGCGCTGTTGGCTGCGCAAACCGACCTGTCGGTCTGGGACCGCGCCGCGGCGCAGTTCTGGGCGGCGCGTGCGCTCAGGAAAGCGGGCGATCTCAAGAACGCCCAATACTGGCTCGAACAATCCGCCCGCCAGCCGCACAGCTTCTATGGCGTGATGGCGATGCAGCTTCTGGGCGGCAAAAGCGGCTGGTCGTGGGAAGTGCCGCAACTGGAAAGCCGCCACATCTCGACCCTGGAAGCGCAAAAAGCCGGCGGCCGCGCGTTGGCGCTCCTTCAGATCGGCCGCCAGAAACGCGCCGAAGACGAATTGCTGCGTCTTAACCCCCAGGGGCAGCGCGATCTTCAGGACGCCATGCTGGCCCTGGCTTCCGCCGTTCGCATGCCCTCGCTGGCGCTGCGCCTGGGCGGCGTCGCGCAGCGCGCGAATGGCGAGCCTTATGACGCGGCGCTTTATCCGTTGCCGCCCTGGCAGCCGCTCGAAGGTTTCAAGGTCGACCGGGCGCTTATTTATGCCCTGATCCGTCATGAATCCCAGTTCGACCCGATGGCGATCAGCGATCGCGGCGCTTGCGGCCTGATGCAGATCCTGCCGACCACGGCCACGCTGATGACCTATAGCTCGGAAGACAAGCTGGTGCCGTCCGCCAATTGCCCGGACCGCCTGCTGGATCCCTCGACCAATATTGCATTCGGCCAGCGTTATGTGCGCTATCTCGCGACCCAGCCGCTGATAGGCAACAATCTGCTGCTCATGCTGGCCGCCTATAACGGGGGGCCGAGCAAGCTTGCGAAATGGATTCCCGAAAGCCATTCCGCCAGAAATGGCGTGGATCTGACGCGCGCGAATATCGAAAAGGAAGATCCTCTGTATTTTATCGAAAGCATTCCGCTACGCCAGACGCATGATTACGTCCAGCATGTGCTTATCCATTACTGGGGATATCGCGCGCGCCTCGGCGAACCGGCGCCTTCTCTTAAGGAACTGGCGAACGGCCAATGGCCGCGCTTTACACTGCCGGATCTCGACCGGCGTCCGGCTAAAGGCACCCGCGACGCCGCCCTGCCGGCCGGCGGCGGCGTTAAGGTCGCCGAAACCGGCGCGACAATCGCCGTACGCTAAACTTTCCGTCTATTTATTGCTGAACGTCGTATGGGGCATCGTCTCGTTGACCTTGCGCGTCACGATATCTTTTTCCTCGTCCGGGATGGAATCGTTCTCCGTCCATGACACGAAGACCAGTACCGTTCTTTTGACGCGCTCCGCCTTGCCATATTGCGGATCGTCGGCCTGGATCAGCTTGCCGGTCTTGGCCTCATAGGCGGTCATGGCGAATTTCGCCACACCCTGCTGGCTGTCCGACTTGTACAGCGCGAGTTCCGGGAAGGGCAGGCCGCCGGAAGTGAACGGCACCGGCAGGTCGAAACCCGGCGTGCCGATCAGGAATTCCTTCTTGTCCGTCGACAGGGAGCAGTATCGGATTTCGACAACCG
>JBFWTA010000061.1:0-10588 GCA_050248075.1 Bdellovibrionales bacterium
GCCAGCTTGAAGTCGTGAGCCAGCTGACGCCGCAGGACAATATCAACATGTTCAATTTTACTTTCCAGAACAGCGGAAAGGTGCATTTCAAGGTCAATACCCTCGATAATAAAGCCGAGGTTCGGGTCCAGCTTCTGGACACAAGCGGCACGCGCATTCTGGCGGACAGCGAAGGAAAAACAAAGGCGCTGAAGGATGCCTATGCGACGCTTATATCGCGCGAGGGGCTCGATCTTAAAAACGGCAAATACGTCATCAAGGTGACGTACGGGGCGGGCACCAATAAAAATCAGAACCAGAATTACGCCATTCAGGTCGGCTCCGGCACGACGTTCAAGAGCGACTACCGCACGCTGGCCTCGGCCACGACGATCAAGAACACGCTCATGGCCGGCGGCAGCCTCGGTTATAATTCGCTTTCCAGCACGGCGGCCCTTCTGGCCAGCCAGTCGGCCGGCCAGGAGATCAATATTTTCGGCGTGCTGACGCTGTTCAATACCAAGCTTTATTAAAGCAGCGCGCCCGCGATCATTTTCGCGGCAATCACGCAAAGAAAAATCGAAAAAATCCGGCGCAGGTTTACCGCAGGAAGGCGATGCGCAAGCCGCGCCCCCTGCCGCGCGGCGAGCATGGTGATCGGCGCGAGAAGCGCGAGAGCAAGAAAATTGATATGGCCCAGCGTGCCGGGCGGTACGCCGTCCGCCGGCGCTTCGGACAGCATGAAGACAAGCGTGGCCGGCAGAGAAATGAATAAGCCGATGGCCGAGGCCGTGCCGATCGCGCGGTGGATCGGCACATTGCACATGACCAGCGCCGGCACCGAAAGCGATCCGCCGCCGACGCCGACCATGGCCGAAACGAAGCCGATGCCGCCTGCCAGCGGCAATTGCCGGATGCCCTGCGGCGGTTGCGCGGCGAGGCGCAGGCCGGATGGGGCCAGACCCATCAGCGCGGCGATGAAAATCGCAAAGATGCCGAAGGTAAGGCTGAGCGCGGCGCCGGATAATAGGGTCGCGGCCATGCCGCCAAGCGCGGCACCCGCGATAACCGCCAGGCCCCATTGCCTGAGAATGGCTGTGTCGACGGCGTCATGCCGCGCATGGGCGCGGCACGAAGCGATGGATGTGGGAATAATGGTGGCGAGCGACGTGCCGACCGCCATATGGATCGCGATATCCTCCTCGACACCCGCGAATTTGAAAATGGAGAAAAGCACAGGCACGATGACGATGCCGCCGCCCACGCCGAATAGGCCGGCAATCACGCCCGCGCAGACGGCCGCCGCCGCCAGCACGGCGACAAAGGCCAGGAGTTCGGGGGTTGAATAGGTCATGCGCCGGATCCGGTCTGAAGAATGCCGCCCGGGCGGCAAGGTAGAACAAAGTCCCGGCAAATCAAACGGAACTTCGGGCATCGGCGAAATGTGGGGATTTTATTTGATGCGCCGCCGATCCGGCGCGGGTAAGGTTAAAGCATGACTCCGTTCGCCGATTATATACAGCAGGGCGCCGCCCATGCGTGGCTGTTCATTCCCAGCGCCATTCTTTTGGGCGCGCTGCACGGGCTGGAGCCGGGACATTCGAAAACCATGATGGCGGCCTTCATCGTCGCGGTGCGGGGGACCGTGACGCAGGCCGTTCTGCTCGGGCTTGCCGCAACGTTTTCGCATACGCTGGTGGTATGGATTATTGCGTTGCTGGGCCTGCATTTCGGCAGGCAATGGAATGCAGAAATGTCGGAACCATATTTCCTTATGGGATCGGCCGTATTGATCATCGGCATTGCGGTATGGATGGCGGCGCGCACCTGGCGCGATCATCAGCGGGAAAAGGAACACGATCATCGCCACAGCCATCACCGTGACGAAAGAGATCTTGGTGCCGAAACCCTTAATTACCAGAATGCCCATGAACTGGCTCATGCCCGCGATATCCGGCGCCGCTTCGCCAACCGCCATGTGACGACCGGCCAGATTATCCTGTTCGGTCTCACCGGCGGTCTTCTGCCATGTCCGGCGGCGATTACCGTTTTAATTGTCTGCCTGCAGCTCAAGGAGTTCACTCTGGGGGTGGCGCTGGTGCTTTGTTTCAGCATCGGCCTCGCCGCGACCATGGTAGCCTCCGGCACGCTGGCGGCGCTCAGCGTACGGCATTTGTCAGGCCGGTGGTCGGGATTCGGCGCGCTGGCACGCCGCGCGCCTTATTTATCGAGCGCGCTGATAATTTGCATCGGAATTTATACGGGCATTCAGGGCTGGTTGGCGCTGGGGCATGCGCATCCCTAGAAAATTACTCGCCCTTGCCCTGAAGGATAGCGTCGTCGATAAGCCAGCCCTGGAATTTGCTCACGCCGAGTTCGAGGCCCTGGGCCAGCGCGCGTTCGTTATCGCAGCGGAAGAAAACAAGCTTTTCCCTGGCCAGCCCTGCCAGGGCCTGGCGGATAGCCGGCTGGACCAGCATGTCGGCGCGGTCTTTCGAGACATTTATCTTGATGTAATCGGCTTCGAAGGCGGCGAGGTTGAGGTAGTTCGCCATATCCGGCGTGACGCTGTCGATGGCGACCTTGTAGCCCTCGCGATGCAGCGTCATCATGGCGTCCAGCGTCTTGGTGAAATCCTGAAACAGATCGCCGCGATGGATCTCGAAACAGATGCGGCCGCGCGCCGTCCGCGGCACCGCCCGGCAGAACTGGGCGAAGGCGGGACTCATCACCGACATGACCGACAGATTCAGATGAACATTGTGCCGGGCTATGGTTTCGTAATGCAACGCGAGTTCGCCCAGCAGGCGCTGGTCGAGCAACTGGCATAATTCGAGAAAAAGATGCTCCGGCGCGGCGGGCTCCAGTTTCGGAAAACGCTCGCGCTTGAGATCGTCGAAGCTGACATAATGCTCCTCGCTCAGGGCGCGCCATTTTGCGTCGGCCTGGTATTCGTAAATCGATTGCGTGCGCACATAGCGGCGCAGATCGATTTCGCCCAGCAGTTTCTCGATCTGGTCAACGCTCCAGGCGGTAAGCGGCCCGCGCGCGGCGTCGCTTTGCAGGGTCTGCTGCGGCTCGCTCTGGCCGATGATGGACGCGGCGCGCACGATCTCGACATAGTGGTTGATGCGTTCGCGCACCGGGGTATAGCCTTCGGGCAAGTGGTAAATAAGCATGAATTTACCGGTATCGCCCGGGCCGGCGCCGGGATCTTCGGGCGCCAGGGCGGCGAGAAGGCGCGAGGGCAGCACATGGGTGTCCTTGCTTTCTTCCCAGCACAGGAACACATCGCCGTTTGACATTTCGGCATAAAGCCCGTGGGTGATTTTCGTGAATTCCTGCAGGCGCTGCTGCGCCGTTTCCAGCGCGCTGCGGTTTTTGGTCAGGCTTTCGATCGCCGTGAGCACGAGATTGATGACGAGATAAGGCGTGCCGAGCCGGTTGAGCCGCCGCACGCGCATGATAAAATCCTGCTCGCGCACGAGATCGGAAGGAATGGCATTGTTGTCGTCGACTTCCCAGATACGCATGGGTAGCGGTCTAGCACCGGGGTGCTAATTGCGTGTTAACAGGGATCGGGGGTCGGGATTCGGGAGTCAGGATTCAGGGGTCAGGAAAGAAATATAGTTTCTGAGTCCCGAACCTCGATCCTTCTTGATGTTTTCCTGCAACACTGGGCTTTCCGTAAAGGCATGAAACTAAATACAGAATTCACAAGATGCGGGGACTATGGCATATTCCCCCTGCTCGCGGATGAAAATGTTATCCAATTCCTGCGACTCGCCCCATCGGTGGAAGACCGGACGCCAGAACATCTGACGCCGTAAATATATTGTTTATCAACGTGTTGAGAGATTCCGAATGTCCTTATCAATCGCAGACAAGCAAGTTGCCATTCTCGCTGCCGACGGTTTCAACGAACATCAAATGACGGAAATACAAAGGGCGCTCGTGAAGGCGAGAGCCCGCCTCAAGATCGTGGCCTCCGAGACCGGCGTGGTTAACGGCTGGCAGGGCGACGGATGGGGCCATCACTTTCATGTCGATGCGCCGGTTTACGAGGCGCTTGGCTCCGATTTCGACATGCTGGTGCTGCCGGGCGGCCTGCGCAGCGCCGACAAGCTCAGGCAAAATCCGCATACGCGGCGCATCATCAACCATTTTCTCGATGCCGACAAACCGGTCGCGGCCATCGGCGAGGGCGTAAGCCTGCTGGCGCTGGGCGGCAAGGTTTCCGGGCGCACCGTTGCGGCGGCGGCCGGGCAGGCGGAAGCCTTGAAGGCGGCCGGCGCCGTGATTGGCGAAAATCCCGAAGAAGTCGACGGCAATCTTTTCACCTCGAACGGCGATGATCTCGCCGCCTGGGTGGAGGGCGCCATCGAATTTTTCGGCGATGCCGATATGGTCAAGCGTGCGGCTTAAGCGCTCGCAGATTCACGAGTAGCAAAGTCAGCAGGAGAATCGCCCCCGCCTGATGAAGCGCGGCAAGCGCGATCGGCGTTTGCATGAGCAGCGTGGCGAGACCGAGCCCTGTCTGAAGCACGGCCATGGCGCCCAGGGCGAGGGGCCGGCGCCTGTCCACGCCGCTTTCGCGCCATAGCCGGCAGGCCCAGGACAGGATGAGCAGGGCCGTAACCGGCCCGAGCCAGCGGTGGATGAATTGCACCAGCGCCAGGTTTTCGAAAAAATTATGCCATTTCGGCAAAATCGTGAACGCGGCCGAAGGGAAGAACGCGCCGTCCATCAGCGGCCATGTATTGTACTGGCTGCCCGCCCGCAGCCCGGCCGTCAGGGCGCCCCAGCACATCGTAATCGCGAGAAAGCCGAGCGCCGCCCAGCCGTGACGGCGCAGGCACCAGGATGCCGGCGACTTGCGCATGCCGTTGAGGCCGAGCGCGATCCACAGCATCCATGCGTAAAGGAAAAGCGCGAAACCAAGATGCAGCGCCAGGCGGTAAGGACTCACGCGTACATTGTCGGCGAGGCCGCTTTTCACCATGAACCAGCCGATAAAACCCTGCAGGCCGCCAAGCGCAAGAAGGCCGATCAGCCTCCAGCCCAGCGGTTTCGATATTTTGCCGCGCAGAAAAAAGTAAATCAGGGGCAAGGCGAAGACGATGCCGATCAGCCGGCCCCAGAGGCGGTGCAGCCATTCCCAGAAATAGATGTTTTTAAACTCGTCCAGCGTCATGCCGCGATTCAGCAGCTGATATTGCGGAATCTGCCGGTAAGCGGCGAAGGCCTTTTCCCATTCGGTCTGCGTCAAGGGCGGCAGGGCGCCGGTGACGGGCGCCCAGTCGGTGATGGAAAGGCCGGATTCCGTAAGCCGCGTCACGGCGCCCAGCAGCGCCATGGCGAAAATCATGCCGCAACAAAAAAAGAGCCAGAGAGCGACGGGGCGGTTTTGGGACATGCGGAAGTGTAGCGGGACCGCGCGGATTTTTCCATGGCCGCGCGCTTACCAGCAGTTGCCGAGTTTCGTGTAAAGTTTGGTGTCCGCGTCATATATGACGAGCCCGCATTGGGCGAGGCAGGAACCGTTGTTGCCGACGACGATAAAATGACGGCCATCCAGGGTTGCGGCCAGGGGTCTCGATATCGCGACGCGGGATTTTGCAAGTCCGGCCTGGTTGGCGGCTTCGACGGATTTCTTTTTACTCAGCTTCCTGCCTTCGTCGTCTCCGGGAACGAACTCGGCCTCGCGGTTCGGCCCGCAGGTGACATTAAATCTCGACTTGAATCCGAGATTTTCCAGCGATTGATTGGCTCGTTCCGCGGTGTCGTCGCAGGGTTCCGGCGCGACGACGGGCCCGCTTACGCGGCCCTGGCGAAAATCGGACGAGAAAACAAAAGTTTCAGCCGGCTTGCCGTCGAAGCGGACGATGGCGTAGGCGTTGGCCATATTGCCGGCGGCGTTGATCTGAAAAATACGCACCAGCGCCGCGGTGCCCTGAGAATGCCAGGCGGCAATTTCATAGCTGTCCCGCAGGCATTGGGCCTTGGCGATGCCGGGCAGAACGAGAAGAGTTAAGAGCAGGGCAAGCCGTATCAAGCGCGTCTCCTTGATTCGTTTCACCCTAATGAACCAATTCTTCCCAAATCCTTAATTGAGATCAAGCGGCGCGGCGGAGATTTTCGTCCATGCGCTTGCGGGCGGAGGCATGAAAGGCGGGATGAATAATCGCCGCCACGGTTTTCCGGACACGGGCCTTGCGGCGGTGCTGGCTATAGGCGATCCCGCCTGCGAGCGTTACGAGCGTGACGGGCCACAGCCAATGCAGGCTTAAAGGCAGGAGGGTCAGCGCCACCACCGACAGGTTGGCCATGAAGGAGCCTGCCATGCCGGCGATGTGGCGGTTGAGCCATTCGGTGGTCTGCGGCAGGCCGAAACGCCGGCCGGCGAAAAACACCTGGTTTTTCAACCAGTGTGCCCTTTTCTGTAGAATCGCAAGATCGCGCAGCGAAAGATAAAAAGCATTAAAGGCGAACAGGAAAAGATAAAGCGTGGTCTTTTCGTTGTTCTGGAACATGGCCATGAAAGTCACGGCGCCCGCCAGTGCAAAAAGCCCGGCGGGTATCAGCCAGTCGATCAGGCGCGGCGTTTCCTTTTCATGAATCGCGCGCCAGCCGCTGAGCAGCAGATAGAGGCAGAAGGCATCGAAGCAGAACAGCAAGAGGCTGGCTTCGTGCCAGGCCATATAGCTGGCAAGCGAAAGGGCGGCGAAGGAGAAGGGAAGGTAAAGCTTGCCGCCGAATTTATGCTCGAGGCTGCCCTTGGGGGTGAGAAGGGGAATGCAGGCCACTAGCACGGCAAAGGCGCATAGCAGGAAATGAATGCTATGCAGCGCCTGGTCGATTGGAGGCAAGCCTTCGTATGCGCTTAATCCGTACACCTTCGTAATATCCTCTCGAGGATGGAGATCGAGAGGTTAACAAGGTGTTAATAATTGCGCCAGATGTTTCGATGACGGAATTAAAAACGGCGAAGAAAGTAATGCGTTAAACTATTTATTGCATCACGAATTCGCCGCCGAAATAGCGAAATTCGCTTGGCTTGATCAGGGCCTGGTTAGCTACCTTTACAAGGTAAAGCTTACCTTCCAGGCGAGCTTCCCAGAAATGCAGAAACTTGCGAAGTATCGGAAAACGCGGAGCTATGTCGAGTTCCTGCCAGATATAACTTTGCAGCAGCGACGGGTGATCCGGCAGATGATAGATGATTTCTGCCGTGGTTAGGCGGTAATCCTGAAGCTGTTTCTTAAAATCGGTGCTTGCGGTTTCCGTCACCCCATACCTCCCGATAGGGTCCAGTGTAATTCATAATCGTTAACGCGGATTAAATGGTTAAAGACACTTGAAATGCGGGATGGCATCCCTTAAATGCTCTGGCACTTGCCGGAAGAGAGTGCTAACTCATTAACCGGCATTAATATTTAACCATCGAAACGAACCTTATAAGGGAGTCAAAGACATGAAATTCCGTCCCCTGCATGACCGTGTTGTCGTTCGCCGCCTCGAAGGCGAGGAAAAGACCCGCGGCGGCATTATCATCCCCGACACCGCCAAGGAAAAGCCCCAGGAAGGCGAAGTCGTCGCCGTGGGCCCGGGCGCCCGCGACGAAAGCGGCAAGATCACGGCGCTCGACGTCAAGGCCGGCGATCGCGTGCTGTTCGGCAAATGGTCGGGTACCGAAGTGAAGATCGACGGCGAAGACCTCCTCATCATGAAAGAATCCGACATCATGGGCGTGATCGAAGGTTCGGCGTCCAAGTCGAAGAAAGCCGCGTAAAACGAGAGGCTGGAGGCTGGAGGTTAGAGGCTAGCGCGGAAAAATTTTTCCAGCCTCTAACCTCAAGCCTCTGGCCTCACAAGTGCAAAAAACCAACCACTAACTCGAAGGAAAAACACAATGGCTGCTAAAGTTGTAAAATTCGGCGCCGAAGCCCGCGATAAAATGCTGCGCGGCGTCGACATCCTCGCCAACGCGGTGAAGGTTACCCTCGGCCCCAAGGGCCGCAACGTCGTGCTCGACAAGAGCTTCGGCGCGCCCCGCATCACCAAGGACGGTGTCACGGTCGCCAAGGAAATCGAGCTGGAAGACAAGTATGAAAACATGGGCGCCCAGATGGTGCGCGAAGTGGCGTCGAAGACGGTCGACAAGGCCGGCGACGGCACCACGACCGCGACCGTGCTGGCCCAGGCCATCGTGCGCGAAGGCGCCAAGGCCGTGGCCGCGGGCATGAACCCGATGGACGTCAAGCGCGGCATCGACACGGCGGTCGAAAAGATCGTCGAGGAGCTCAAGGCCAATTCCAAGCCGGTCTCGGGCACGGCGCAAATCGAACAGGTTGGCACCATTTCGGCCAACGGCGAAGTTGAAATCGGCAAGATGATCGCCAAAGCCATGGACAAGGTCGGCAACGAAGGCGTAATCACGGTCGAGGAAAACAAGAGCCTCGAAACCGAGCTTGATGTCGTCGAAGGCATGCAGTTCGACCGCGGTTATCTCTCGCCCTATTTCGTCACCAACGCCGAAAAGATGGTGTGCGAGCTGGAAAATCCGTTCATCCTTCTGCACGAAAGCAAGCTCACGGGCCTGCAGCCGCTGCTGCCGGTGCTGGAAGCGGTAGTGCAGTCGGGCAAGCCGCTGGTCATCGTGGCGGAAGAAGTCGAAGGCGAAGCGCTGGCGACCCTCGTGGTCAACAAGCTCCGCGGCGGCCTCAAGGTCGCGGCCGTCAAGGCGCCCGGCTTCGGCGACCGCCGCAAGGCGATGCTGGAAGACATGGCGATCCTGACGGGCGGCCAGGTCATCTCGCAGGATCTCGGCATCAAGCTCGAGAATGTCACGCTCGACATGCTCGGCACCGCCAAGAAAGTGCGCATCGACAAGGAAAACACCACGATCATCGACGGCGCGGGCAAGAAGAAGGACATCGAGGCCCGCTGCAACCAGATCCGTCAGCAGGTCGAGGAAACCACCTCCGACTACGACAAGGAAAAGCTGCAGGAACGTCTCGCGAAGCTCTCGGGCGGCGTGGCGGTCATCCGCGTCGGCGGAGCGACGGAAGTCGAGGTGAAGGAGCGCAAGGATCGCGTCGACGACGCGATGCATGCCACCCGCGCGGCGGTGCAGGAAGGCATCGTTCCGGGCGGCGGCGCGGCTCTGCTGTACGCCTCGCGCGCGATCGAAAGGGTGAAGGTGGCCAACGACGATCAGCGCCGCGGTGTGGACATCGTCCGCCGCGCGCTCGAAGCGCCGGTCCGCCAGATCGCCGACAACGCGGGCACCGACGGCTCCGTCGTCGTGGGCCGCATGCTCGACCAGAAGGACACGCATTACGGCTACGACGCGCAGAAGAACGACTATGTCGATCTTCTCAAGGCGGGCATCGTGGACCCCACCAAGGTGGTCCGCGTCGCTTTGGAAAACGCGGCCTCGGTCGCCGGCCTGCTCATCACGACGGAAGCCATGATCGCCGAAAAGCCGGAAAAGAAATCCGGCGCCGGCGGCATGCCCGGCGGCGGCATGGGCGGCGGTATGGGCGATATGGATTTCTGATTCGTTCGCTTACGCGAAAAAGTAAGGTTAAAGGGCCGCGGGAAACCGCGGCCCTTTTTTATTAGAGCTTGTCCGGAAAGTTTTTAAATGAGTTCAATTGTTTGAAATGACCGTTATGCCCGCGTAGGCGGGCATCCGTTTCCCGCGACATCGGCCTTGCCGCAATTTTGGGTGATGGCCCCCTGCCTTCGCGGGAGAGATGAAGACGTATGGTTCTATGTTGAATAATGGAAACTTTTCGGACGGACACTTAGAAAAGGGTATAATGGTAGCCAATGATATTATAGAAAGTGGGCCTCTTTCTGGGGCTAGTTTTTTACAGATTAATTTTTTGATTGTGAATTTTTGGAGGTTTTTAGGAATATGGTCAGGGTCAAGCGGTTCGATCGCGATGAATTGACAAAAATAGATGCCATAAACCGGGACTTGGTTCGGCGGGCAAAAGCCGGTGGTGATTTTGTTACCCACGCCGAACTTGGCCGAATCCATGGCATTCCTCAAAGTGCAATCACCAGACGAATTCAAAGATTGCGGAAGAATCATTTTCTTACGGATGAGGATGTCACTAGGCTTAACTCACGTAAATTGAAACAAAAACGCAGGTCCGAGCTTCCAGCGATTATCGGCCGGATCAAGCCAGAACACATCGATGCGATTGCACGAGCTTGTGGTTTTAACGAAAGCGCACGGCGAATTTTATCGTACCATGTTGATGGGGAGAAAGGTAAGCCTTTGGGGGCTGTACATGTCGGACGGAAAGTCGAGATATCTCCCTGGAAGGCGTTTAGATATGCCCGTATAATAGGAGCCAAAATCAAGAAAGAAGAACGGGATGAAACAAATAAAAAAGTCCGGAAGGAATTAAAACTTGCAGGCCCGCAGTGCACACGGCCATTTCGAATGCAGTTGGGTAAGAGCCACGGCATATCGGAATCGAGGGTCTATAAATTGTGTAAAGAAGTTTTTGGTCCGGATCATTTTTCCAAAAAAACGTTATTTACAGAAGAAGATGAGAGAAATGGAATTATTTTGGCATGGTATGAATCT
>JBFWTA010000062.1:0-10455 GCA_050248075.1 Bdellovibrionales bacterium
CCGTCGAGGAAGCCGTGCGCCTGAAGGAAAAAAATCTGGCGCAGGAAATCGTCGCCGTCACGCTGGGGCCGCAGGCCTGCCAGGACACGCTGCGCACCGCCATGGCCATCGGCGCCGACCGCGCCATTCATGGGCTTACGGATATCGAGCTGCAGCCTCTGGCGGTCGCCAAGGCGCTGCAAAAAATCATCGAGAAGGAAAAACCCGACCTCGTCATCATGGGCAAGCAGGCGATCGACGACGATTGCAACCAGACCGGCCAGATGCTGGCCGCCCTGCTCGGCTGGCCACAAGGCACCTTTGCCTCGAAAGTGGAATTAGGCAGCGGCGCCGTTAAGGTCGCGCGCGAAGTCGATGGCGGCGCGGAAACGGTGGAACTTAAACTGCCCGCCGTTGTGACGACTGATCTGCGTCTCAACGAGCCGCGTTACGCCTCGCTGCCCAACATCATGAAGGCGAAGAAGAAGCCCATCGAGACCATTGCCGCCGATTCCCTCGGCGTCGATCTCGGTCCACGCCTTAAAACACTCAAAGTCACCGAGCCCGCGAAGCGCAAACCCGGCATCAAGGTGCCGGATGTGGCGACGTTGGTGGATAAACTGCGTAACGAAGCGAAGGTGATTTCCTGATGCCCGTACTCGTCATCGCCGAACACGATCACCAAACGATCAAGCCCGCCACGCTGCATACGGTCACGGCGGCGGCGAAACTGGGGCAGCCGATCACTGTTTTGGTTGCCGGGTTTAATTGTTCCGGCGCGGCGCAGGCCGCCGCCGCTATCGACGGCGTATCCGAAGTCCTGCATGCCGACGACGCGGCCTATGAGCATTTTCTTG
The DNA here is from genome assembly GCA_050248075.1 of Bdellovibrionales bacterium. Classification (GTDB taxonomy): domain Bacteria; phylum Pseudomonadota; class Alphaproteobacteria; order UBA9219; family UBA9219; genus JBFWTA01. The sequence continues at coordinate 837 of JBFWTA010000062.1, forward strand.
CCGAAAATATGGGGAAGCTTGTGGCCGGGATCGCGAAAAATTATTCGCATGTCCTTGCGCCCGCAACAACAGTCGGCAAAAATTTCATGCCGCGCGTGGCGGCGCTGTGCGACGTGGCACAGATATCGGACATCATGGCCGTGGAAAGCGCGGATACCTTTGTGCGCCCCATCTATGCCGGCAATGCCATTGCCACCGTACAGTCAAAGGACGCGATCAAGATCATTACCGTGCGCGCCACCAGCTTCGATGCGGTAAAACCAGCCGGCAGCAGCGCTCCGATAAAAAAAATCGACGGCGCGGGCGACAGCGGCCTTGCCGCATTCGTGAGCCAGGACTTATCGAAGTCCGTCCGGCCCGAACTTACCGCGGCGCGCGTGGTTATCTCGGGCGGACGCGCGCTCGGTTCCGGCGAGAACTTCAAAAAACTTCTGGAGCCGCTGGCCGACAAGCTGAACGCCGCGCTCGGCGCCTCGCGCGCCGCCGTGGATGCGGGCTATGTGCCCAACGATTACCAGGTGGGCCAGACCGGCAAGATCGTGGCCCCCGATCTTTACATCGCCATCGGCATTTCCGGCGCGATCCAGCATCTGGCCGGCATGAAGGACAGCAAGGTCATCGTCGCCATCAACAAGGATCCCGAAGCGCCGATTTTTCAGGTCGCGGATTACGGGCTGGTGGGCGATCTCGAACAGATTGTGCCGGAACTGACGGCGGCGGTGGGCAAATAATCTTCAGCGGCTGGAAATAACCGCCTTTTCCGCTTCATCCTTGTAAATCTTTTCCGCGGCGGCGCTATTCTTGCCGACGATCTTGGTTGTGGGCATGGCGGAAGAGATGTTCGATGCGGCGGCCGGCAGGGCGGCAAGCAGAAGAAGAGCCAGACATACGCCAAAACAACCAAAATTTTTCATAATCGTCTCCTGTAAAATGGGCGTCGAAATATAAAAATAATCTGGTCTTTAATTTGTACGGCATAAGGCTTAATACGCGATTAAATTGTCACGAATTTTGATAAAATTTTCGGCATTCCCGCCGGTCCGGACAGGATAATTCAGGCGGTTAAGGTTACGACCGCGTTTACCAATCAGCCCTGCTTGCCGCCGAACCGGCCCATGACCCCGCGCACGGTATCCTGAATATCGGCCGGCAGAACGATCAGCTTGGCGTTGGGCGCGGTGGCCATCTGGGTCATCGCCTTAATGTATTTTTCGCCGAGCAGATAAAGCAAGGGCGTGTCGGCGCCGGTCGCCGCGGCCATGACTTTCTTGATCGCCTCGGCGGAACCCTGCGCCAGGGTGATCTGCGCCTCGGCATCGCGCTTGGCGGATTCGAGACGGGCTTCGGCCTGAAGGATCATCGACTGCTTGTCGCCTTCGGCGCGGGTGACGGTGGCTTTTCTTTCGCGCTCGGCCGAAGCCTGGAGCTCCATCGCCTTCTGCATCGACATGGACGGCTTGATGTCCTGGATCTCGACCGATTTTACGGTAAGCCCCCAGTCCATCACCTCTTCGGCGATGCTTTCGCGCAGGCGCGCCTTGATCTGGTCGCGGGAGGACAGCGCCTGATCGAGCTCCATTTCGCCGATGATCGAGCGCAGCGCCGTCATGATAAGATTGCGGATGCCTTCGGCAAAATTGACGATGCCGTATACCGCCTTGACCGGGTTGGTTACCTTGACGAAGGCGATGGCGTTGGTCACCAGAACGGCATTGTCCTTGGTGATGACTTCCTGCTCCGGCACATCCAGCATGATGTCCTTGGTCACCACGCGCTGGGCGACGCGGTCGAGATAGGGGATCATGAAATTAAGCCCCGGCATGAAGGTGCCGTAATACTTGCCGAGGCGCTCGACTACCCATTCCTCGCCTTGCGGCACGATGCGCACGCCGCGAAAAATCGTGAAAATTGCAAAAACAGCCAGAGCAATGGTAAATATCTGTCCGCCGGTCATGATCAACGCCCTCCAGTTCGGGTAATTTTCAGGATACTGCCTTCCACGCTGACGACTTTCACGCGTTCGCCGGCACCGATCGATTCATCGGCGATGCATTCCCAGAGATCCGAGCCCAGAAGTGGTTTCTGAAAACGGACCTGGCTTTTATGGAAGGGCCCAATATCGCCAACCAGAAGTCCCACCTCGCCGATCGCCTCGGCCGACGAGCGGCCGATAAGGGTTTTATGATGCGCGGGCTTGAACACCTTAAACCACAGGACGACGAGTGCCGCCGAACTGACGATCCAGACAAGCAGCTGGCCAATGATCCCGGTCTCCGGAAACAGCACCTGCATAAGCGCCACGAGCAGCGCGCCGAGACCAAACCATACCAGTACGAAAGCCGGCACCATAAGCTCGCAAACGAGCAGACCGACGCCCAGAACCGCCCAATGCCACCATTCAATGATCATTTTTTTATCCTCGGATGCATGAATGCCGAATCGCTTTGGCCTGCGTATTAATACACAGGTCATGTCCCGAACCTAGCTCGCCGAAACCCGGCGAACGGCAAAAACAGAATGCTTTATATCGGTTATGTCTCATGGTTAGGCTTTCCCGCATGAACACGATTCGCACCATTCTCGGCCTCGATCCGGGATTAAGGCACACCGGCTGGGGCGTTCTGGCCCGGCAAGGCAACCGGCTTTCCTTCGTCGCCGCAGGGCGCATCAGCCCCGATGCCGGGCTGCCGATGGCGGGCCGGCTTTACGAACTGGCCTGCGGTCTTGCCGCTGTGGTGAGATCCCACCAACCGGATGAAGCCGCCATCGAAGAAACCTTTATCAATAAAAACGCCGTTTCGGCCCTCAAGCTCGGCCAGGCGCGCGGCGCCGCCATGCTCGCCCTGGCCCAGGCCGGATTGAGCGTGGCCGAGTATTCGGCCAACCGCATCAAGCAATCGGTCACGGGCTATGGGCATGCCGACAAGAACCAGATCCAGGCGATGATCGGCATGCTGCTGCCGGGGTCGGGAAAACTTGTCGCCGATGCCGCCGATGCCCTTGCCGTCGCGGTTACGCACGCGCATCATTCCGATTCCCGGCAGGCGCCCCGCTATGCCCTCGGGCAAGGATGATCGATGTTTGTCGTACCGACGGAATTACGTCCCAGCCCTATTCACGGGATCGGCGTATTTATTCTGGTGCCGGCCAAAAAAGGCGATCTTATCTGGCGCTTCGATTCCCGTATCGACCGCGTCGTCAGCCAGACCGAGATGGAAAGTTTTCCTCTCGTCCTGCGCAACTTTATCGAGGTTAACGCGCCGTGGAATCGGGAAACGGGATTCTGGATGCTGTACGGCGATAACGCGAAATATTGCAATCATTCCGACAATCCGACATTGCTTTCGGTCAACGGGCCTTTCAGCGACGATATCGCCGCGTGCGATCTCGGGGCCGGCACGGAACTTACCGGCAATTATCACGATTGTTATGATAACGTGGAACTGCTTCAGAAGATGAAATTGCGTTAGGAACGGGAATGATCGGCAAGCTTACCGGCATCATCGACAACATCGCGGACAACCAGATTTTGCTCGACGTCAACGGCGTGGGTTATGTGGCGACCTGCTCGGCGCGCACCTTGCGTTGCATCGGCCCCCTCAAAAGCACCGTGTCGCTGCTGATCGAAACGCAGGTGCGCGAAGATGCCATTAATTTATTCGGATTTGCCGATGCCGGGGAGCAGGACTGGTTTCGCCTGCTTACGACGGTACAGGGTGTCGGCGCCAGGGTAGCGCTGGCGATCCTCGGTTCCGTACCGACAGACGAGCTGGCGCAGATTATCGTGGCGCAGGATAAAGCGGCGCTGACCAAGGCCGACGGCGTCGGGCCAAAGCTTGCCTTGCGGCTTGTGACCGAACTCAAGGACAAGGTACCGAATGTCATGAAACCGGCCGCGGGATTTCAGGCCGTGAAGAGCGGCGATCATGCCGGCGCCGGCATGCCTCTGGCCGGCGATGCCGTGTCGGCCCTCGTCAATCTCGGCTACCGGCGGGCCGAAGCTTTCGGCGCGGTGGCGGCAGCGGCCCGGCAACTGCCACCGGCCGCGAAACTCGATGAGCTTATTCGCGCCAGCCTGGCCGAACTAAGCCGCGGAGAGAAAGTGGCGTGAAACATTCCGGTCCCGAACGCATTGTCGAACGCGAGGCGCTGCCGCAGGAAACAGCGGATACCGCCTTGCGCCCGCAGACGCTGTCGGAATTTATCGGCCAGCCTGCCCTGCGCGCCAATCTCGACATCTTCATCAAGGCTGCCAAGCAACGCAAACAATCGCTTGATCATGTTCTTCTTTTTGGTCCGCCCGGCCTCGGCAAAACCACGTTGGCGCAGATTATCGCCCGGGAACTCGGCGTCGGTTTTCGGGCGACTTCAGGGCCGGTGATTGCGCGCGCCGGCGATCTTGCAGCCCTGCTCACCAATCTGCAGCCGCACGATGTTCTGTTCATTGATGAAATTCACCGCCTAGCGGCGCCGGTCGAGGAAATCCTTTATCCGGCAATGGAAGATTTCCAGCTTGATCTTATCATCGGCGAAGGCCCGGCGGCGCGTTCGGTGCGAATCGACCTGCCACCCTTTACGCTGATCGGCGCCACGACGCGCAGCGGTCTCATAACCCGTCCGTTACGCGAGCGTTTCGGTATTCCGCTGCGTCTGCAATTTTATTCGCCCGACGAGTTACAGATCATCATGAAGCGCGCGGCGGAAAAGCTTGATATGCCTCTGACAAATGAAGGCGCGGCGGAGATTGCCCGGCGCGCACGCGGCACGCCCCGCGTGGCCGGCCGGCTGCTGCGGCGGGTACGGGACTTTGCATCGGTCGCAGGCCATAAGGCCATTGATGCCCGGGCGGCGGACGAGGCGCTGGCAAGGCTGGAGGTCGACCGTCTCGGTTTCGATGCCATGGACCGGCGCTATCTTGCCATTATTGCCGAGCATTACGGCGGCGGGCCGGTCGGAATCGAAACATTGGCCGCGGCCTTGGCCGAACAACGGGACGTGCTGGAGGAAGTAATCGAGCCCTATCTTATCCAGCAGGGCCTGCTGCAGCGCACGCCGCGCGGTCGCATGCTGGCGGAAACCGGTTATCGCCATCTGGGGCTTGCCGCACCTGCGGAGCGGCAGATGCACTTTCTAGCGACGGATACGGACGGACAGGATGAAAATGGCGTCTGAATCGTTTATTGCCTATGCGAATGAACTGGATTTATCCGCCCAGGAATTTTGCGATGTACTTAATGCATCGACGCTCAGCGAACGGAGACCGGTAAACGACCTGCCGCGGCTCGATAAAATGCTGCGCATGGCCAACATCGTCATGACAGCGCGCGACGGCAAAAAACTCGTCGGCATTGCACGCGCGCTGACGGATTTCGCCTATTGTTGTTACCTGTCCGATCTCGCCGTCGATGTCGCATACCAAAAGCAGGGCATAGGCAAGCGGCTGATCGAAGAAACGCATAAATCGGCTTCCTCGCAAACGACATTGATTCTAACTTCCGCCCCGGCAGCCGTTAACTATTATCCAAAGATCGGAATGAGCACTTTGCCATGCTTTGCATTCCTGCGTTCCGGGTGACAGGCCGTGTTCAAACCCCATATCCATCCCATACGTATCTATTACGAAGACACCGATGCGGGCGGCATCGTCTATCACGCCAACTATCTTAAATTCGCCGAACGGGCGCGCACCGAATTACTGCGTTTTCTCGGTTACGACCACCAGAGGGTGAAGCAGGAATTCAACCTTATCCTCGTCGTCCGCCATGTCGAGATCGAATATTACGCCCCCGCCCGGCTCGACGATGCGCTCGAAGTGCGCACCCAACCAACGAAAATCGGCAACACTTCGATTGGCCTTAAGCAATCGATTTACAAGGATGAAAAGCTGCTGGCCGATATAAAAGTCACAGTTGTAGCCATATCGCCGGAAGGCAAGGCCTTGAGGCTCCCGCCTCATTTGCGCCAGATTTTCGGTTCACAAACGCCCGCCAAGTAGTTATGAACGGTGCCGGGCATTCCCGCACGCCCCCATTTCATTTATGAAATCGGTAAAAAATCCTTTCAGGAGAAACGCTTAACTATGGATCCGCAATCGACAATCAGCTCCGTACAACTCGCCGGCTCCGTTGCCGGCACCGATCTCTCGATCATGGGGCTGTTCCAGCATGCCGATATTATCGGCAAGACGGTTATCGGCGGACTTCTGATTATCTCCATCCTCACCTGGGCCATCATTTTCGACAAGGCGACCAAGATCAGCCGCCTCAAAAAGCGCGCGACCTATTTCGAGGAGCGTTTCTGGTCGGCGGGTTCGCTCGACATGCTTTATGACAAGATCAAGCGCCCGGCCGACCCGATGCAGGCGGTATTCGTCGCCGGCATGAAGGAATGGCGCAGCGCCAGCGACAAGGGCCTGTTTGCCGTACCGGGCAACCGCAACAACGTCCAGGCCCGCGTCGACCGTATCCTGCAGGTCACCATCGGCCGCGAAATGACCACGGTCGAGACATGGATGACCTTTCTCGCTTCCGTCGGTTCGGTGGCGCCCTTCATCGGCCTGTTCGGCACCGTCTGGGGCATCATGCGCAGCTTCATCGGCATCGCCCAGGCGCAGAACACCAGCCTTGCCGTGGTGGCGCCCGGTATCGCCGAGGCTTTGCTCGCCACCGCCATCGGTCTCGTCGCCGCCATTCCGGCGACGGCGGCTTACAATAAGCTCTCGACCGAGATCGGCCGCTACGGCGCGCGGCTCGACAATTTTGCCAATGATTTTGTCGCCACGCTTTCGCGCAGCCTCGAAGTGGGCAAGAGCGACCGGACCGGCGCGGGCGCCGGCGATAACGGAGAAGTGGGATGGGTGCGTCGCTAGATTCCGGCGGGTATGGCAGCGGCCGCAGCCGCCGCCGTACTTTCCGCCCCATGTCGGATATAAACGTGACGCCTTTCGTCGACGTCATGCTGGTGCTGCTTGTCGTGTTCATGGTGACGGCGCCCCTGCTGACCGTTGCCGTCCCCGTCGATCTGCCCAAGACGCAGGCGAAAGCCATCAATCAGGATAAAGAGCCGCTGGTCGTGAGCATCGATTCCGGCGGCAAGCTTTATATTCAGGAAAACCCGACCGATCTCGACGACCTTGTCGGCAAGCTCAAGGCGATTTCGGGCGCCAATCCCGAAGCCCGTATTTTCGTGCGCGGCGACAAGGGCGTCAATTACGGCCGTATCATGGAAGTAATGGGCACCATCAGCGCCGCCGGATTTAGCAAGGTGGCGCTGGTCGCCGAATTGCCGCGTCCCGATTCTCCGGCGCCGGCCAAGTCCCGCCGCCGGTTATGACACGGTTGCAGAAACCGACCGTTAACGACGACAGCCTGCGGCGCAGTCTCGGTATTTCCGCCGGGCTGCATATCGGAGTGCTGCTTTTTCTCTATTTCGGCCTGCCGGTTTTTCTCAAGCCGCTGCCCAAGCCTTATGTCCCGATTCCGATCGACATCGTCGATATCGCGGAAATCACCAACACGCGCGTGAAGGAAAAGCCGGAAGACACGCCAAAACCGCCCGAGCCGCCGCCAGTGCCCGAACAGAAAGCGGCGCCGCCGCCACCGCAACAGCAGGCCGAACCGACGCCGCCAAAACCGCCCGAGCCGCCCCAGCCGCAAAAGGCGGAACAGCTGGAAGCCATTACCCCCGCGCCCAAGCCGGCCGCAAAGCCGAAGCCTCCCGAAAAGGCCAAGCCGCAACAGGATATGCTGGCCAGCGTTCTGAAAAATGTCGAGAAAATGAAAACCGCCCCGCAGGCCAAACCACAGGACACAAAGCCGCAGGTCAAGGAACAGACGCAGGCCCAGCCGAAAAGCCTGGCTCCCGCCCTTTCGGACCGTCTGACGATGACGGAAGAAGATGCGCTGCGGCGCCAGGTGGAACAATGCTGGAACCCGCCGATCGGCGCGCGCGACGCAAAAAATTTGATTGTCGAAGTACTCATCCATGTCAATCCCGACCGCACGGTGCAAAGCGCGGAGGTGGTTGACAAATTACGCGCGAACAGCGATCCGTATTTCCGCGCAGCCTCCGAAGCGGCCATTCGCGCCCTTTACAACCCGCGCTGCAACCCGCTTTTATTGCCCGAAGGTAAATACGAGCAATGGAAGACCATCAATTTTAACTTCGACCCGAGGGATATGTTATGACGGCATCCGGCACACGCTTCGCGAAAACCGCGATCATCGCCTTCCTGTTTCTGGTTTCGCTGCCGCTGGCCGCCCGTGCTGAAATCCGCGTCGACATCACACGCGGCAATGTCGAGCCGATTCCGCTGGCTATCCCGGCTTTTTACGGCGCCACCGGCAATGCCGCCCAGTTCGGGCGCGACATTGCCAAGGTGGTAAGCAACGACCTCGTGCGCTCGGGGCTGTTCACCGCCATCGATCCCAAATCCTTTGTGCAGGATGCCAATTCCCTGCTGGTCGCGCCGCGTTTCGCCGATTGGCGTGTTCTGAACGCCCAGGCACTGGTTGTCGGCAAGGTCTCCGCCGAATCCGATGGCCGCCTCAAGGTCGAATTCCGCCTGTGGGACGTATTCGCAGAACAGCAGATGACGGGCCTCGCCTATTTCACGGTTCCCAATAACTGGCGCCGCGTCGCCCACATCGTGGCCGACGCCATTTACAAGCGCATCACCGGCGAGGACGGCTATTTCGACACGCGTATCGTCTATATCGCCGAAACCGGCATCGATACCAACCGCGTCAAGCGCCTGGCGATCATGGATCAGGACGGCGAGAACAACCGCATCCTGTCCGACGGCCGCGCGCTGGTGCTGACGCCGCGTTTTTCGCCGACGCTGCAGGAAATCACCTATATGGCCTATTACAACAACAAGCCGCGCGTCTATCTGTTCAATATTGACAGCGGAAGGCAGGAAGTGCTGGGCGATTTCGCCAACATGACTTTCGCGCCGCGCTTTTCGCCGGATGGCAACCGCGTGGTATTCAGCCTTTCGGAAAACGGCAATTCCAATATTTACATCATGGATCTTCGCACGCGCCGCACGACCAAGCTGACCAACAGCCCGTCGATCAATTCAGCGCCCTGCTTCTCGCCGGACGGCCAGCGCATCACTTTCGAATCCGACCGCGGCGGCTCGCAGCAGATATATACGATGCGCGCGAACGGCAGCGACGTTCAGCGCATCAGTTTCGGATCGGGCAAATACGGCACGCCGGTCTGGTCGCCGCGCGGCGATCTGATCGCCTTCACCAAACTGAGCGGCGGGCAATTCTATATCGGCGTCATGCGCCCCGACGGTTCGGGCGAACGCCAGCTCGTGGAAGCCTTCCACGTCGAAGGCCCGACATGGGCGCCGAATGGCCGCGTATTGATGTATTTCAAAGAAAGCTCCAGCGGCAACCGCGGGACACGCAGCCGGCTCTATAGCGTCGATCTCACCGGCTACAACGAGCGTGAAATCCCGACGCCGACGGATGCCAGCGACCCGGCATGGTCGCCGCTGCTGCCATAAAGAGCGTTTTCCAAGAATCCCGACTGTCTGGTTTTCATCTCGGACACATGAGAATATCCGTATATGGATACGCTCCATTTTTCCCGGCTCGCGCTCGGCGTG
>JBFWTA010000063.1:0-10354 GCA_050248075.1 Bdellovibrionales bacterium
TAAATTCGTCGATAAGGATCATGCCCGGAAGGTTCCCCGACCGGATGATTTCATCTATCAGCGCCTGCTTGCCGGGATTAGTTCTTACCTTGTCATAAACATGCTGGTCGTATCGTAAATTCGGGGAATTCGTGACGCCCACCCAAAACAGGCTTCCATCGCGCGGATCGATAAGGCCATAGACGCAAGTGTTTTTTACCTTCGGATAGATTTTCGTTATTGGTTTCTTTTCATGCGGACTGTTTTTGTCATCTCCGTTCATGTTGTTATGCTTTTAACTCCTGCAGAATGTGGCGCGCGACCATGTTTACATCGTCCAGCGGCTTATATTCCCACGTCTCCAGCTTACCGGAGAACTCCCGCGCCAGCCCATCCCGCATCAGTCTTTCGTGGAACCGGTCGAACTTCGGCGAGCCGCCGGGCAGCTTGATAACATAAACCGGCTTGCCGGTCGTACAGGCTTCCGACACCATATTCACGCTGTCGCATGTCACGACCAGCGCGTCCGCCAGGCCCAGCATCCCGTAATAAGGATTTGCCCCCTTCCCGTTCCAGACATAAGCGGGCACCGCGCGGAGCGCGTTCTGCAGGATTTTGAGGTTATCTTCTCCCGTGCGCCGCGATGGCGTTACCATAAGGCCGCCCCCCGTGATTTTCGCCAGATGCACGAGCTTGCCCGCCAGCGTCACCATTTCCTTATTTCCCAGTGCATATACTGCATTGCTGCCGCCGATCAGCACGGCGATGCGCGGCGCGGGCAGAGGTGCCGCTAAATGCGAAAACTTCTGTGCCTCTCTGGCCAGCATCCCGGGGGTAACCCGGTGCAACGCCCCGCGCGTCGTTATGACATTGGCGCCGCGCAACCGGTCATGTTCCGGCACCACCACGAGATCGAAAAGCGCCGGATCGATTGCCGTGTCTTGTAACTGTACGGTAAAGGCCGGCGTACCCGCCGCGCGTGAAGCTTATCTTATATAAAGTGAAACCGGTATGCTCGTTCGCCCCGTGGCGATGACCAGTCGCGGCCACGGCGGCACGATCGGATCGCTTTGCCGGGCGGCAGACATTTTCAGTCCCAGACGCAAATATGGGGATAATTGACGCCATGGAAAGCGCAGTTTGACGCGCTTGATAATGGGCGCTAATCCTAACGCTTCGGCAAGACCAAGGCATTGATTTTCCATGCCGCTCTTGCCGTCGGTTACGACCCAGCATGTCACTTGGTTATTGGCGGGCATGCGGCTAGTATCCTGTAAAATAACAATCTCCTCAATAGAGGCCCGAATGAAGCACGTCAAACTCGACCGCATCGACCTCCGCATTTTGCGGGAATTACAGAAAGACGGTCGCATGACGAACGTCGATCTTGCGAAACATGTGGGCATCTCCGCCCCGCCCTGCTTGCGCCGCGTGCGCGCGCTGGAAGAATCCGGATTCATTCGCGGCTATCATGCCGATGTCGCCGCCGACAAGCTTGGTTTCGGCATTACCGTCTTTACGCTCGTGTCGCTGACGAACCATACGGAAAATGATCTCAACAATTTCGCCAAGCTTTGTGAAAGCTGGCCGCAGGTACGCGAGTGCTACATGATGACCGGCGATGCCGATTTCATCATCAAGATCGTCGCCGAAGACTGGGAAGCCTTCCAGAATTTCCTGACGCATAAACTCGCCGGCGCGCCCAACGTCGCCCATTACAAATCCGCCCCGGCCATGCAGCGCACCAAATACGAGCCCGGCGTTCCTATCGACGACAAGAACGGCGCGCCGCCGAAAAAAGAATAGCCGGATCGGTTTACGCCGCCCTGAAGATTTATTTCGTCTCGTCACATTGAGAAACAAGTGCGGCATCTGTATAAGGGTCGCATGCTTACCCTGCTCACCACCCGCATCGTCGATCTCAGCCGCCGCTCGGCATGGTTTATAATTTTGCTGTCGCTGGCGGGCGGCGCATTTTGCGCGTGGTACGTGTCCGCCCATTTTAAAATCAATACCGACGTCAACCAGCTTCTGGCTGACGATCTGCCCTGGCGCCAGCGCGAAAAAGTTCTGGAAAAAGCCTTTCCGCAAAAGGTCGATCTCACGGTCGTCGTCGTCGATGCCGACACCTCGGATGCCGCCGAGGACGCCGCCGCCGCGCTGGCGGCCAGGCTGTCGAAGATGCCGGAACAGTTCAGTTACGTCTCGCGGCCGGACGGCATTCCGTTCTTTCGTAAAAATGGCCTTCTTTTTCTGCCGCAGGAAGAAACGTCGCAGATCCTGAATTCGCTGGTCGAAGCGCAACCGCTGTTGGGTTCCGTTGCATCCGATCCTTCCCTGCGCGGGCTGTTCAGCATGTTTAATCTCCAGCTTCAGGGGCTGGAACATGGCATGGTCGATTACCGCAGGCTCGACAAGCCTTTTGATGCTATCGCCAAAACCGTCGAAAGCGCGCTGGCCGGCAAGGACAGGCCGATTGCCTGGCAAAGCATCATGTCCGACACGCCGGCCGACATGCGCGACCTGCGCAAGCTTATCCTCGTCAAGCCCGTCTTGCGTTATGACGAGCTTCAACCCGGCCAGATCGCCAACAATGCCATCCGCGATACCGCGAAGTTCATGGGTTTGACGCCCGATCGCGGGGTCAATGTGCGACTTACCGGCTCCGTCCCGCTGAACGATGAAGAATTCGCCACGGTGGCCGAAGGTACCGGCTTCGCCACCATTCTCTCGGGCGTGCTGGTTATCATTATACTTTTGCTCGCGTTGCGCTCGCTACGGCTGATCCTTCCCATTCTCATCACGCTGGTGGCCGGGCTTGCGGCGACGACGGCCGTGGCGCTGGCCGCCGTCGGCTCGCTCAACCTTATTTCGGTCGCCTTTGCCGTCATGTTTATCGGTATCGCCGTCGATTTCGGCATTCAGTTCGGCGTGCGTTACCGCGATCAGCACCATGAGGAGCCGGACCATGCCAGGGCGCTGTTGCGCACGGCAGCCATCATCGCCATTCCACTAGCCCTCGCCGCAGCTTCTACGGCGCTCGGATTTCTGTCCTTCATGCCGACCGACTACCGCGGCGTGTCGGAGCTCGGCTTTATCGCCGGCATCGGCATGATTATCGCTTTTGTCCTGACCGTCACCTTGTTTCCCGCGCTGCTTTCCGTCTTTCATCCGCCCGCCGAACCGGAAGCCATCGGTTTTCGCTGGATGGCCCCCGTTGACCGCTTTGCCGCGCGTCACCGCCGCAAGATTCTTCTGGCGACGCTGGCGATTGCCGTCTCGGCCTCCATCGTGGCGTCGCGCGTGCGGTTCGACTTCGATCCGATCAATCTCAAGGACCCCGATACGGAATCCGTTTCGACGCTGCACGACCTTATGAAAGACCCGAATTTCAATCCCTATACTGTCGATGTTTTAAGGCCTTCGCTTGAGGAAGCCCGGCAAACTGCAGCAGCCCTGCGTAATTTGCCGGAGGTCGATCACGTGCTCACGCTCGACAGTTTCGTTCCGGACGACCAGGACGCCCGCCTTTCCCTGATTGCCGACACGCGCATGATTCTGGAACCCACGCTTGATCCTGCGGCGCCCGCGCCGCCACCGACGGACGAACAGGTATATGAAACCATGGCAACGACGATTGCCGGACTTAACAGGATCAGCAAGGATCATGCCTCCGCGGAACGTCTCGCAAGGGCGCTCGCCCAAGTCGGAAAGCGGCACGATCCGGAACTCCTCGAGCGCCTCAAGGCCGATCTGGTCGACGGCATAATCGCCCGCATTGACGCGGCGCGGAAAAGCCTCGGGGCGGAAAAAATTACGGCGGACAACATTCCTGCCGATCTGCGTAACGATTGGATGACCCCCCAGGGTGAGGCACTCGTGCAGGTGTATCCGAAAGGCAACATTCGCGACCGCGACACGCTTATTGCTTTTACCAAGGCCGTACAACGTCTTGTACCGGACGCGAGCGGCGCGCCGGTATCGATTCTCGAATCGGGCCGTACAGTTACCACCGCCTTTATCCATGCGGGAATGTATGCGCTTGCGACGATCACCATGTTGCTGCTGCTTATTCTGCGGCGGCCGCGCGATGTGCTTATGCTCGTTCTGCCTTTAATTCTTGCGGGAATCTTAACATTAGCGACAATTGTAATTATCGGCCTGCCGCTCAATTTCGCGAATATCATTGCGTTGCCGCTGCTGCTTTCGCTCGGCGTTTCCTATGCAATTTATTTCGTAAGTTATTGGCGTAACGGGCATGACATGCCCTTGCAGTCCAGCATGGCGCGAGCCGTTCTGTTCAGTGCGGCAACGGCGCTTGCCGCCTTCGGCACGTTAGGGCTTTCTTCACATCCTGGCACCGCCAGCATGGGAGACTTATTAACCGTTGCGTTGTTATATTCCCTCACCTGTACCTTTTTTATCCTCCCGGCCTTGCTCGGTAAGGCCAAAGCAGATAGACACGGTTAGTTACTGATTCCGGTTGATTCGAGTTTCGTTCCCAACTTCCTTCCAAGTTTCCCGCACGTCGAAAACAAAAAACTGAGGTCCTGATGTCTCCCTTACGTAAAAAACTTATGACATGCGTGCTGCTGGGCTCGTGCATCGTTCTCTCGGCCTGCGCCGATATGCCCAAGGGCCAGGATCAGGCCGATTACGATGCGGTAAACGATCCGTTCGAAAGCGTAAACCGCACGATCTTCGACGTGAACGTCTTTCTCGACCGCCTGCTGCTCCGCCCGCTCGCCGAACTGTATCGCGCGATGGTGCCGCCGCCGGTTCGCGAACGCGTGACCAACATCATCAGCAACATGAAAGAACCGGTCATTTTCGCCAACAACGTTATGCAGGGTGAATTCAGCCGCGCCGGCGTAACGGCGGAACGCTTCGCCATCAACACCACGCTTGGTATCGGCGGCGCCTTCGACTGGGCAAACGAATGGAAACTGTATCAGCAGGTCGGCGATTTCGGCCAGACGCTCTACACATGGGGCATCGACTCGGGACCGTATATCGTCCTGCCGCTGCTCGGCCCGTCCAATGTGCGCGATGCAATCGGCTACGGCGTCGATTCCGCCATGTCGCCATGGCAATACCTCGCCGATATGGGCGGCAGTTCCACCTACTGGCACTACCAGCTCGTTTCCACGGGCATGGAAGGCATAACCAAGCGCGAACAGAATATCGAAGCGCTTGACGCCCTGCGCAAAGGCTCTCTCGATTTCTATGCCCAGATGCGCAGCGTGTTCCGTCAATATCGCGACAAACAACTCGGCATCAAAGGCACTCAGGAACAAGCGCCGAAGTTTGAGGATTACGAATAAGCCCACAGGGAAAGCAGAGAAGCACCAATACCAGGGCCCGCGAGAGCGGGCCCTTTTTATGTCCGCAAAAGTTTAAACCACCGTTCGCATACATCCAGATCCTGACGGATGCTTTGCTGGCGTGCGGTGGCCACGGGATCCTCGCCCCATTTTTGTATCTGGAAGGTGGTATCGAGTTCTGCGGCCTCGAAGACTTGTTCGGCGCTTAAATGTCCGGTCGCCAGCGCCAGCCCAAGCACCAGCGATCCGCAAACACCCGTAGCCTGGGCAAGCCCCGCGAGCCGGAAATCGTCATATCCGGCCACTGCCGCCCGCAGGGCCGCAAGGCCGGGCTCCGGCTGTATCACCGGCATGATGCCCGCGCCGCAGTTCAACAACGCCCCCCATTCGCGTCCGCACCAGTCCAGCAAAGGTTGCCAAATCTTGCGCTGCAATTCCTCGAGCTCCGGCGGTGCTTCCGCCCAATGGCAGAGGAGATCGCTTTTGGCATAACCGGCCACATCGTCGATGATTTTGTCGCGCTGCCTTGCAACGATATCGATGGCCGTCAATGCCAGTTGCGTCAGCGGCGATTTCGCCGGATCCGGCTTTGGTCCCTGACTGCGCGCTTCCTCTGCAATCGCCTCCGCCAGCGCCGCAGCGGGAACGATCAGTTCCGCGCCGGCGGGGGTTTTATGGGGTACGCCATTGCGGTGGATGGCGAAGCCCTGAGATGTTTGCGCGATGGTAAAAATGGAGGGAAGCGTTTTGGGCATTTTCTGTTCATATGATCAAAAAAAACATCCGAAGTAATTATAATTCCTGCCTCAAGCGTCCCTCTCCCCTTGAGGGGAAGGACAGGCGGGCGTTGATTCAGTAAAAACAAAAATCTGCCTGTTTGGAACCAACGACTCCCCGTGCTTTTCCAAGCCCACCATGTTCGCCAAGAAAAACTGTCTTCCCCTCATAACAAATTATTGCCCCAGTTTGCCCTTCTTATGCTGCTTGCCGAGATCCTTGGCCTTTTCGCCGGCAACGCCCTTGATGCCGGAATTGGCGGGCGGCGAGGCCGGAGCGGCAGCCGCAGCTTCGGCTTTGTGATCGAGCGTGTAAAGGCAGGCATTCTGGCCCTGCGGCGCCTGAGCCAATACCGGCACGCCGCCATCGGCGGCAGAACCGGCGCCCAGGATACCCTTCAGCGCCCCGCCCACGCCGCCCGTTTTATCCTTGAGCAGCGCACCAGCGACGCCCTGCGCCACGCCGGCCGTATCCACGCCGACCTTCGGCGCAGTCAGCGGGCCGGTGATAAGTACCGCAGGCGTAACTCCCTTGGTATCGACGACCTTCGGTTTTGCCATGAGCTTGAGCTCGATCGTTTCGGCACCGAGGTTGAATCCACCCGCGCCGGCGACTGTCGAAGAGTCACTGTCCAGCAGCAAGCCATTATCCTTGGCCACGCCCTGTGTCACATCGAAACGCGCCGCGAGGCAATTCAAAACCGGATTGCCGTCGCCGCCCGGCGCCAGAACCTGCGTGAGGCCGGAGGCGATTTCACCCGCCAGCGACGACGAAATCTTGCCGCCCTGTGCCGTCACAAGAATGCGCCCCTGGGTGCTGGCCGCCATGTCGTGCAGGCTGTTTCCCGTACCGGACAGCGCGATATCCGCATCGCCCTTGCCGGTAAGGAACCCGTTCATGTCCATCATCTGCAGCAGGGTGGCGATATCAACCCCCGGCGCCTTAAAGTTCAGGCTGTATTGTGGCGTGCCGCCGGCCTGCAGCTTGACATCGCCCGTGAGCGGGCTTTCGCCCAGTGTCGCCTTGACCGGAACAACTGAGAGATTGCCGTCGTTTAAAGCAACCTTGCCGCTGACTTGCTTGAGCACCGCCTTGCCGAGCGTAACCTCGGCAAAGGCCAGGTCGATGGTCGCGTTCGCCGATTTAAGCGCCTCGAGATTAAGAGGAGCCGTGCTGAACAGAGGGCCGCCCTGGCCGGACGCCGCCGGCGCAGCTTCCTGCGATGCAGCAGGCTTGTTGCCGCCGGACGCGGCAGGAGGTTTGAAATCGGCCGGGTTAAGCTTGTCGCCCATAACGGTGGCGCGTATCTGCGGTTTCTCGCCGCCGAAATTCGCCATGATCTGCCCATGCAGCGGCGAATTGCCGGCCGTGAGCTCATAGGGATTCATGTCCGCGGTTTTCTCGCGCGTATCCACATTGCCCTGCGACGTAAGATGATAAGGGCCATAGGTGATATCCGCGTCATAGGGCCACTTGGAGTCCGCCATGATGTCCTTGGCGCCCGTCCGGACCGCCAGCCTGATCGGCTGGCCGTTATATTCGCCGGTCAGCGACACGGCGATGCCGCGATCTTCCTGACCCAGCGTAAGTTTCTCGACGGCGAGGGCGCTTATGTTTCCATCCTTGTCGCGCATCGACAACTTGCTGTCGGTGATAAGGACATCTTCGATCAGCACGCCGATCGGCGCGGCGCTTGTGGTGCCGCCGGCGGTCTTTTCACCGCCGCGGGGCCCCGAAGCCGGCGGCGCGCCGGGACCGGCAACCGGCTTCATGTCCCAGTTATGTTCGTCCCTTGCGTTGGTCTCGAGCTGGATATCGGCATTCTTGACGATCAGGTCGGTAATCACGAATTTCTTGTCGAGCAAGGAAATGAGTCCGACGCCAAGCTGCAGTTTGCCGATATTCGCCATTTCCTCGCGGCTGGCCCAGGGCGGATTGCCGATCGAGGCATTTTCCGCCGCAACGCCAATACCATGCGTGGAAATCGCCAGCTTGATCGGCCCGCCGAAACGCACCGTGCGGCCCGTCTGCTTGCTGAGCGCTTCTGCGATCTGGTCGCGATACTGGTTGATATCGAAGGTCGCTACGAAAATCGCCACGGCGCCCGCAATCAGCAAAACGATCACCAGAAGAACGCTGAAAAATTTTCCTGCCTTGCTCATTTTTTCTCTCCTTATTCTATGTCAGGCGTCCGAAAAGTCGGGATCGGCCTGAGGGTCGAAGCCAAACCAGCCCCATGTTTTTCGCATTTCCGGGGGTAATGGCGCAACCACATCCAGCGTTCCACGCCTCGGGTGCGGCAAAACGAGCCGCCGGGCGTGTAAATGCAAGCCTTTACCGATTTCATCCACAGGCAACGCCGTTGCCTTTTCATCACCATAAAGCCGGTCGCCGATAATCGGCGTGCCGACATAGGTCATATGGACGCGCAATTGATGGGTCCGTCCGGTCACCGGCCACAACGCCACGAAGGCCGCCAGTTTCTTGGCGCTTTCGACGATCTGGTAAATTGTGGTGGCGGATTTCGCTTCTTCTTCCTCCGCTTCATCCTCCGCCACTTTCATGATTTCGCCATGCTTGATAAGCGGCGCGGTGATCTTGCCCTTTGCAGGTTTCGGCACGCCGGCTGTAACCGCCCAGTAAATTTTTTGCGTCGTGCGCTGGCGAAACGCTTCCGTCAGCCGCGTGGCGGCCAGGGCATTGCGCGCAAGCAACAGCACGCCCGTGGTGTCGCGATCCAGCCGGTGAACCAGTTTCGGCTTGCTCTTCCCCTGCCCCGCCAGATTGCCGAGCATGTCGTCCAGATTTTCCTTAAGCCCCGTGCCGCCCTGCACCGCAAGCCCCGGCGGCTTATTGATGGCGATGACATCGTCATCCTCGAACAGGATCAGTTTTTTAAGTTCCTGCGTCACGCGCGCCGAGCGTTTCGCCAGCGCTTCCTTCGGCGGCGCGTTCGTCGCCTGCGGCGGCACGCGGATATTCTGGCCTTCTTCGAGCCGCGTGTTCGCCTCCGCCCGCTTGCCATCCACCCGCACCTGTCCGGTACGCAAAAGCTTCTGCAACTGCCCATGCGAGACGCCAGGAAAATGCCGCCTGAACCAGCGGTCGAGACGGATGCCGGATTCGTCGGAGGTCACATTTTGTGTTTTAAGCATCGCCATTCCGGCAGATTAGCGCAGCGGTAAAACTGCAGCTATAAAATAAACGGAAAACTAATACCCGCTCACCAGCAAACTCTTCAGCGTCCGCATTTCCTCAAGCGCCCGGCCGGTGCCGAGGGCGACGCAGGAGAGCGGGTCTTCGGCCACGGAAACCGGAAGGCCCGTGGCGTGGCGCAAGACCAGATCGAGGTTGCGCAGCAAGGCGCCGCCGCCCGTGAGAACGATACCCTTGTCGACGATATCCGCCGCCAGTTCCGGCGCGGTGTTTTCCAGCGCGACCTTGACCGCTTCCAGAATGGCGCTGACGGGTTCCGCCAGGCTTTCGGCGACCTGGCGCTCGGTGATAATGATTTCCTTTGGCACGCCGTTCATCAAGTCGCGGCCCTTGATTTCCGTCACGCGGCCTTCGCCGTCTTCCGGCGGGCAGGCGGAGCCGATTTCCTTTTTGATGCGTTCGGCGGTGCTTTCGCCGATGAGAAGGTTATGATAACGGCGGATGTAATTGATGATGGCTTCGTCCATCTTGTCGCCGCCGACACGCACCGAGCGCGAATAGACGATGCCGCCCAGCGACAGCACCGCGACTTCGGTCGTGCCGCCGCCGATATCGACGACCATGGAGCCGGTCGGCTCGGTAACAGGTAGTCCGGCACCGATAGCGGCGGCCATGGGCTCCTCGATCAGAAACACGCGGCGCGCGCCGGCGCTTTCGGCGGATTCCTGAATCGCGCGGCGCTCGACGGCCGTTGAGCCGGACGGCACGCAAATAATGATCTGCGGATTGGCAAAGCTGCGGCGGTTATGCACCTTGCGGATGAAATGCTTGATCATTTCCTCCGCCACTTCGAAATCGGCGATGACGCCGTCGCGCAAGGGACGAATGGCCTGAATATTGCCCGGCGTGCGGCCGAGCATGAGTTTCGCTTCGTCACCGACCGCGAGAACCTGGCGCTTGCCCTTTGTATGGGCAATGGCGACAACCGACGGTTCGTTCAGCACAATCCCCCTGCCCTTCACATAGACAAGAGTGTTCGCCGTGCCGAGGTCGATACCCATATCGGCCGAGAGCATGCCTAACAAATTGGAAAACATTATTTTATCTATCCATCGATT
>JBFWTA010000064.1:0-10204 GCA_050248075.1 Bdellovibrionales bacterium
TTGCCGAAAAGGCCATTTTGCCGGACGGCCAGACGATACAGGTCAGTGGAGGCTCAGGCCGGTATAAAATTTCCTATGTCGAAGTTGGCTTAGGAGATAACGAAAAAACGACCGTTGCCACTATTGAGAAAGGTGGAGTCACAACGTCCGTGTTGCCGGACGGCTTCGTTACACGCAGTGACGGCGTGAAGGGCCAGTTGAGCGGCAAAACCGTGGAGGTCGATGGCTACAGTATGACTGGCAAACCGGCTGCCGAGCAAATGAAGATTGCTACGGACATGGCTATTGCCGTTCGTGCGGCGCTCATGGCGGCAAACGACAAAGCGGTTTTTGATCCAAAGATCGCCGGGCCCGGATTCAAGATCGTCTGGACGGCGCGTCAGGAAACAAAACAGGCCAATGCCGGTTCGCTGACTCCCCGTCTCGCCAGTGCGGGTGACAGCACAAAGCCCACAACAAACATAGCCAATGACTGGCGCGCTGGCTCGCAGACGGTTCAAACCGCTGTGGCTGTGCCAGGGCAGCGGCACAATGTTTCTTTCGGCCCGGTCGGCAACTACGGCATGGCGACGCCGCGGCTGGCCGCTTAACGGGTTGCATCTCTTTTCCCCGCTCCCGGCTTTGACCGGGGCGGGGATTTTTGCGGCAAGCCGCGTTACAAAACGGCGTAAAGCCTGCGCCTCCGTAACGCTACCTTCCCGACGCCGCTTTCTGCTATAAACTAAGGCATGACCTTCCCCATATTCGCCGATGTCGCCCGTCCGGATTTCCGGCCGGAGGCGGGTAAAAAATTTGTTCTGAAATCCGACTTCAAGCCGGCCGGCGATCAGCCGCAGGCGATCGAGGCTCTGGTGCAGGGGCTGGCGGCGCAGGAGCGCGACCAGGTTCTGCTGGGCGTCACGGGCTCGGGCAAGACCTTCACCATGGCCCATGTCATCGAGCGCACCCAGCGCCCCACGCTGGTGCTGGCGCCCAACAAGACGCTGGCGGCGCAGCTGTACGGCGAAATGAAGGCGTTTTTCCCCGATAACGCCGTCGAATATTTCGTCAGCTATTACGATTATTACCAGCCCGAAGCCTATGTGCCGCGCACCGACACCTATATCGAAAAAGACGCGATGATCAACGAGCAGATCGACCGCATGCGCCACGCCGCGACGCGCGCCTTGCTGGAACGCGACGACGTCATCATCGTGGCCTCGGTCTCCTGCATCTACGGCATCGGTTCGGTCGAAACCTATCAGGAAATGGTGCTGGCGCTGGCCAAAGGCCAGCATGTGCCGCGCCAGCAATTGCTGGCGTCCCTTGTGGAACTGCAATACCGCCGCAACGATATCGGCTTCGGCCGCGGCGATTTCCGCGTGCGCGGCGACACGGTCGAACTGTTCCCCGCGCATCTGGAAGACCGCGCCTGGCGCTTCATCCTGTTCGGCGATGAGATCGAGCAGATCGTCGAAATCGATCCTCTCACCGGCGAAAAGGGCGGCACGCTGGATGTCGTCAAGGTCTACGCCAACAGCCATTACGTGACGCCCAAGCCCACGCTCAACCAGGCGGTCGAAAAGATAAAGCTGGAACTCAAGGACCAGCTGGCGCTGTTCATCGCGCAGGGCAAGCTGCTGGAGGAGCAGCGGCTGCGCGAACGCACCACCTTCGACATCGAAATGATGATGGCGACCGGCAGCTGCTCCGGCATCGAAAATTATTCCCGCTATCTCACGGGCCGCGCGCCCGGCGATCCGCCGCCGACCCTGTTCGAATACCTGCCGCAGAACTGCCTGCTGTTCGTCGACGAAAGCCACGTCATGATCCCCCAGCTTCAGGGCATGTACAAGGGCGATTACGCGCGCAAATCCACGCTGGCCCAGTTCGGTTTCCGTCTGCCGTCCTGCACCGACAACCGCCCGCTGAAATTCGAGGAATGGGAACGCATGCGGCCGGAATCCGTCTTCGTCTCCGCCACCCCCGGCCCGTGGGAGCTCGAACGCGCCAAGGGCGTCTTCGTCGAACAGATCGTGCGTCCCACCGGCCTCATGGACCCGCCGGTTCTCATCCGTCCGACCGACAAGCAGGTCGACGATCTGTTATACGAAGTGCGCAAGACTGTGGAACGCGGCCAGCGCGTGCTGGTGACCACGCTCACCAAAAAAATGGCCGAGGCGCTGACGGAATACATGACCGAGGCGCAGGTCAAGGTGCGCTATATCCATTCCGACGTGGAAACGCTGGAACGCATCGAAATCATCCGCGATCTGCGGCTCGGCGTCTATGACGTGCTGGTCGGCATCAATCTTTTGCGCGAAGGCCTCGACATTCCGGAATGCGGCCTTGTCGCCATTCTCGACGCCGACAAGGAAGGCTATCTGCGCTCGCGCACCTCGCTGATCCAGACCATCGGCCGCGCGGCGCGCAATGTGGACGGCAAGGCCATTCTCTACGCCGACCGGGTAACGGGCAGCATGCAGGCCGCCATCGACGAAACCTCGCGCCGCCGCGAAAAGCAACAGCTCTATAACGCCCAGCACGGCATCACGCCGGAAAGCATCAAAAAATCCATCGGCGATATTCTGGCCTCCGTATACGAGCGTGATCATATGACCGTGCAGGCCGGGCTCGCCGAAGAACTGTCGCTGTCCGGCAAGGACCTGCAGTCCCATATCCGCGATCTCGAAAAACGCATGAAACAGGCCGCCGGCGATCTGGAATTCGAGGAAGCCGCCCGCCTGCGCGACGAGGTGCGGCGATTGCAGACCATGGAACTTGAAATTACCACCGGCGTAACCGCAAACGGCTCGCGTCCGCCGGCGGGGCGTGGTAGGAAAAAAGGCCGATGACGAACAGGACGTTTCCGATGCCGCCGCATCCCTATGTAATTCACGAGCCGCAAATTTCTTCCGCTCCTCTCGTCGTCGACTCTCCCCATAGCGGCCGACACTACCCCGAAGATTTCAACTATATCTGCCCCTTGCCTTCGCTGCGCCAGACGGAAGACAGCTATGTCGACGAGCTGGTCGCGGGCGCCGTACAGGCCGGGGCCACTGTCATCGCCGCCACCTTCGCCCGCAGTTATATCGACGTGAACCGGGCGGAGGACGATATCGACCCTTCGGTGCTGGCGGAGCCCTGGCCGTTCCAGCTTCAGCCCAGCGACCGCACCCTGCTGGGCCTCGGCCTTGTGCGGCGTCTCTGCAAAAGCGGGGTGCCGGTTTATGCGAAGCCGCTGACGGTTGCCGCGATCGAAAAACGCATCGCGGGCTACTACCGGCCCTATCATGAGGCGCTGCAGCACGTCGTCGCGCGCTGCACGCGGCAATTCGGCGAATGCTATCTCGTCGATTGCCATTCCATGCCGGGACAGGGGGGCGAAAGTGCCCCCTCGCGCCGCGCCGATTTCGTGCTCGGCGACCGCAACGGCACCAGCGCCGACCCGTCCTTCACGCGGCGCATAAGGCATATTTTGCAGGACATGGGATACAGCGTCGCGTTGAACGATCCCTATAAGGGCGTCGAAATCGTCCGCCGCCACGGCAACCCGCAAGCGGGGCAGCACGCGCTCCAGCTCGAAATCAACCGGCGGCTTTACATGAACGAAGCCACGCTGGAAAAAACCGCCGGCTTCGCGCGGCTGCGTGACGATCTCGCCAGTTTTTTCATGCTGCTGGCGGAAGAGCTGCGGCAGCCGGGGCAGGAGCGGATGGCGGCGGAATGAGCCGGTTTCCGAAACGCGATGGTTCCGCCGGGGCGAGAGATACAATAGGACAAATGCCGGCGGATGCCGCGAAGGAGATATATAAAAATGGATAACGGCATGAAATGCCCGGCCTGCGGCTCGGCATACGCTTATCAGGACGGCCATCTGTGGATCTGTCCGGAATGCGCGCATGAATGGAGCGGCGAGGCCCCCCGTGTCGAAAGCGCCGAACCGGACAACAGCGTGCGCGATGCCAACGGCAATCGGCTGGAGACCGGGGACACGGTGACTATCATCAAGGACCTGAAAGTCAAAGGTGCGTCCTCGACGCTGAAAGGCGGCACCAAGGTCAGGAATATCCGGCTGGTCGACGGCGCCGACGGACACAACATCGCCTGCAGGATCGACGGCATCGGCGCGCTGAATCTAAAATCGGAATTTGTAAGGAAGTCATAAGCGGCAAAAACATATACAGCCTTGATTGCCGGCGGGCCTATAACCAGATGATATTTTTATCTTCCGTGTTTCAGCCGGCATGAACATACCCCCTCATCCCACCTGGCCCGCCGATGCCGCCGAAGCCATCGCCCTGCAAAAGGACATGGCAGGCCGTGTGCGCCTCGACGACCGGTATGACAGGCTGGAAACCGTCGCCGGCATCGACTGCAGCTACGATATTCAAAACGACATCAGCTTCGCGGTCGTCACAATCATGCGCCTCGATGCGCTGAAGCCGCTCGAGACGGTCCGTGCGCAGATGCCGACCGGATTTCCCTATATTCCCGGACTTCTATCGTTCCGGGAAATCCCGGTTATTCTCGAGGCTTTGAAACAGCTGCCGGAATTGCCCGATCTTCTGATGGTCGATGGGCAGGGCGTGGCGCATCCGCGGCGGCTCGGCATCGCGGCGCATCTCGGTGTGCTGCTGGACTGGCCGGCGGTCGGCGTGGCGAAGTCGCGGCTGACGGGGCACTATAAGGAACCGGGTCCGCGCAGGGGCGATCGTAGTCCCTTGCTCGATAAAGGCGAAAGGATCGGCACCGTTCTGCGCAGCAGGGAAAAGGTAAAGCCGCTTTTTATATCTCCCGGCCACCGTGTCAGCCATGACGCGGCTGTTGATCTGACGCTGCGCTGCCTCATCCGGCACCGCCTGCCGGAACCGACGCGGATCGCGGACAGGCTGTCGAAAGAAAAACCGTCTGCTGCGCCATTGATTGCGTGAACGAGCGGCGCCCGGAATGTTAACGCCCGCCGCCCGGGCCTCCGGTATTGGGGTTGCTGGTGCGGCCCGGCATGCTGGGTCGGGCGACATCGCCGAGGAGCTGGCGGATAAGAGTATCGCTGCGACCATAGGTGGGGGTTGAACGATCGACGGGGTCGATGTCTTCGGCCTGCGACAGGTCCAGCTTGTGGATCGAGGTCACGACGCCGTCATCGTTGAAATTAACCTCGATGGCCTGCTGTTTGATGACCTCGGGATCGAGAAAGGAATATTGCTCTGTCTGGCGGCCGACATAATACCAGGTCTTGTCGTCGAAGGTGCTGACCTCGGTCGGCGTGCCGAGCTTGGTGGCCACTTCCTCGCGCGTGCTTTCGCCGGGCTTGAGCTCGACCAGCTTTTCGGGGTCCAGCACGTTGCCACGGCTGGCAAGCGTCGGCTCGCAGGCGGCGAGCAGAAAGGCAAGAGCGGTAAGGATGATGGCGCGGGTTTTCATGTTGATGCAGGATAGTCTTTCAGGCATTTCTAATGCAACATCCGGAAGTTTCAGTAAAGGCATATATATGTCGTTCATTCATCGCCTGAGGCGGGTGTTCAGTCCCGCACCGCATCCCGCCGCCGATCCGCTTTACCGGGCCTGCGTCGCCCAGGCGCGGCTGCCGGTTTTCTATACGGATTTCGGCGTACCCGACACGGTGGACGGACGGTTCGACATGCTGGTGCTGCATGTTTTCCTCGTATTGCGGCAATTGAAGGGCGAGGCGCGCGCCAGCCAGCAGCTTTTCGATCTCATGTTCGCCGATATGGACAAGAATCTGCGCGAAATGGGCGTCGGTGATATGAGCGTCGGCAAAAAAATACGCCCCATGATCTCGGCCTTTTACGGCCGGGCCAAGGCCTATGAAGGCGCCCTGCGGGATGGCGGCGACACGCTCCGCGATACCCTGGCGCGTAATATCTACGGCAGGACGCCGCCTGCGCCCGAGGCGCTGCAGGCCATGACCGATTACGTGCGCCGCGCGGCATCGCGGCTTGACGGCCAGCCGTCGGCCCAATTGCTGCAAGGACAAGTAGATTTCGCCGAGCCGCGGCTTTAATATTATCCGATGAAACAGCGATCCGCTCCCGGCGGGCCCGAGCTTTCGCGGCCCCTTTATATCGAAAAAATCTCGCCGAACGGCGTCGAGGAAATCATCGTCGCCGGCGAGAAGGAACGCGCCGGGCTGGCCAGGCGTTTTGGCCTGACCGGTTTGCCGAAGCTCGAGGCGCAACTGACCGTCATGCCGGCGCGCGCCGTGATGTTCGAAGTTAAGGGACGCATGCAGGCCGATGTGGTGCAGCAATGCGTCGTGACGCTGGAGCCTCTGCCGGCGCATATCGAACAGGATATCGACGTGCTTTTCGCCCCGTCCGAATTCCTGGAGCCGGGCGCGGGCGCAGCCCATGTCGATGCCGACGACGAGGAGACCGAGGCCATCATTGGCGGCATTATCGATCTCGGCGAACTGGTGGCCCAGTATCTCGGCACCGCGCTGGACCCCTACCCCCGGAAGCCGGGCCTTGCTTTCGTCGCGGCGGAATATGGCGACAAGAGACCGGACAGCCCCTTCACGAAACTGACGGATTTGACCAAGAAACCGCCCGACAAGGGTTAACGCCCTGAATAAAAAACCGCCTTTCCCCTTGCATTTCCTGTCATTTCGCCTAAAAAGGCGTGCGGCGCGATCTCCGGATAGCGCCTTTATTTTAAGGATAAAGCCATGGCCGTACCTAAAAAGAAGACCTCGAAATCGCGGCGCAATATGCGCCGGGCGCATCATGCCCTGAAGCCGACCGGTTCGGTGGAATGCTCCAATTGCGGCGAGCCTGTCTTGCCTCATCACGTCTGTGCCGCCTGCGGCCATTACAACGGCCGTTCGGTGATCAAGTCCAAGTCTGCCGTTTAATTCCCCGGCTTCCGGTTCCGTCATGACCAACCGCACCGTCATCGCTCTCGACGCGATGGGCGGCGACCGCGCGCCCGATATCGTGGTCGAAGGCGCCGCGCTCGCGCGGGAGCGCTATCCGGATATCCATTTCCTGTTCGTCGGCGACGAGGCACAGGTCAAACCTTTGCTCGACCGCCACGCCGTCCTGCGCGGCATCAGCGAATTTCGGCACACGCCGGATACGATCTCCTCCGACCTCAAGCCGTCGCTGGCTTTAAGGCAGGGGCGTAATTCCAGCATGCGCCTCGCCATCAACGCGGTGGCGAAGCATGAAGCCGCCAGCGTCGTTTCCGCCGGCAATACCGGTGCGCTGATGGCGATGGCCAAATTCGTGCTCAAGACCCTGCCGGGCATCGACCGCCCGGCCATCGCCTCCCTCATGCCGACGCGCGTGGGCGAAAGTGTGATGCTCGATCTCGGCGCCAATGTGGAATGCGATGCCGAAAACCTGGTTCAGTTCGCCCTGATGGGCGCGATTTTCTGCCGCGCGGTTCTGGGGATTACCGAACCTACCATCGGTTTGCTTAATATCGGCACGGAAGAATTAAAAGGGCATGACGAGGTGCGCACCGCCGCCGCCATCCTGCGCGAACGCATCATTCCCGGCCGGTTTCACGGCTTCGTCGAGGGCAATCACATCACAAAAGGCACCGTCGACGTGATCGTGACCGACGGTTTCAGCGGCAACATCGCGCTCAAGACGATGGAAGGCACGGCGCAGCTGATGGCGCATTTTCTGCGCCAGACCCTGAGCGGCTCGCTGATGGCCAAAGCGGGTTATCTTCTGGCCCGCGGGGCGCTGCGTAAATTGAAGATGCGGGCCGATCCGCGCAAATACAACGGCGCGATGTTCCTCGGTCTCGAAGGCGTCTGCGTCAAAAGCCATGGCGGCACCGACCACGAAGGCTTCGCGACAGCTATTGGCGTCGCGCACGATCTCGTGACCCGCCGTTTCAACGACCGTATCCGCGAGGAACTGGCGCGGCATTACGGCACGCCGGCCGCTCCCGCGGCGCCCCTCACTATCGAAAACGGGACCGAATGATGCGGCGTTCCGTCGTTCTGGGCTGCGGCAGTTACCTGCCTAGGAAAATCGTTACCAACGACGACCTGGCCAAGCGCGTGGACACATCCGACGAGTGGATTTCGCGCCGCACCGGCATCAGGCGCCGCCATGTCGCGGCCGACAACGAAACCACCGCCGACCTTGCCCTCGCCGCCGCGCGCGAAGCGCTGGCCGGCGCCGAAATCGAGGCCGGGGAGATCGACTGCATCATTGTCGCCACCACGACGCCCGACAACACCTTTCCGGCCACGGCCGCAAAAATCCAGGCAGCGCTCGGCGTTACCGGCGGCTTTGCGATGGATGTGCAGGCGGTATGCTCGGGCTTCGTTTACGCGCTGGCGGTCGCCGATAACTTCATCCGCCTGGGTCAGGCCAAAAAGGCGCTGGTGATCGGCGCGGAAACATTTTCACGCCTGCTCGACTGGGACGACCGGGTCACCTGCGTGCTGTTCGGCGACGGGGCCGGGGCCGTGGTGCTGGGCGCTGCCGAAGGCAGGGGCGACAAGACCGACCGCGGCATTCTTTCCACCCATCTGCATTCCGACGGTCGGCATTACGATCTGCTTTGCACCGACGGGGGGCCCGGCTCCACCGGCACCACCGGCCATGTGAAAATGGAAGGCAAGGAAGTGTTCCGCCACGCCGTCACGCATCTGGCGGAAGTCGTCGACGAGGCGCTGGCGGCCAATGATTTACGGCCGGATGAAATCGACTGGCTGGTGCCGCATCAGGCCAACAGCCGCATCATCGACGCCACCGCCCGCAGGCTTCACATGCCGCCGGAAAAAGTCGTGCTCACGATTGCCGATCACGCCAATACCTCGGCGGCGTCCATTCCCCTGGCGCTGGCGGCGGCGGCAAAAGACGGGCGCATCAAGCCGGGACACATCGTCCTGCTCGACGCGATGGGCGGAGGATTTACTTGGGGCGCGGCGGTTGTAAGATGGTAGCCTAGCCGCGCACATGTGTCTCTGTGTCCCAGTCCTCCTTGGGCAATCCTGGCAAAGCGGCCAGTCCCCTAATTTATGCCTTATTTGGCGTCTACGAATCAGTCGTGGGTAAGAAATTGCCTTTCGTGCGTTTCCGTTCTCAGCAGCAATGTCTAAGCAATTCGTCCGGCAAAGTTTTTTGGGCTGGTACGTTGACGGATTCCATGTCGCGTATTAGCATCAGATTCGTTCCGCCTGGAGTTTGATTCCCGATGACCGACAACACAATTACCCGCGCCCAGCTTGCCGAAGCCGTCTATCAGGAAGTCGGCCTTTCCCGAAACGATTCGGCCCAGCTCGTCGACGTCATCCTCGAGGAAATCAGCCAGGCCCTGATCAAGGACGAAATGGTCAAGCTGTCCTCCTTCGGCAGTTTCCAGGTGCGCGCCAAGGGCAAGCGCATCGGCCGTAACCCGAAGACGGGCGAGGAAGTTCCCATCCTGCCGCGCCGCGTTCTTGTGTTCCGCGCCAGCCATGTTCTGAAGGACAAGATCAACCGTTCTCTTACCGGCACAGCCAAAGGTGAAGCATGAGTTCCGGTTTTAACCCCATGAGCATGGGAACGCCGCAAATGTCCGGCGGCCTGCCGCCGCGTCCGGCCGAAATGAAGGCGCCCGGCGCCTTCCGTACGATCAGCGAGGTTGCCACCGATCTCGAAGTCCCTCAGCATGTTTTGCGTTTCTGGGAAAGCAAGTTTCAGCAGGTCCGTCCGCTTAAGCGCGGCGGCGGACGCCGATATTACCGTCCGGAAGACGTCCAGCTGCTCAACAGCATCAAGGACCTTTTGTATAATCAAGGCTTCACCATCCGCGGCGTACAGAAACTGCTGCGCGAAGGCGGCCGTTCGCCGCTCGCGCGCCAGGCTATCGGCGACGCGCATATGCCGTCCTCCTCCGCAGGCCCGATGACGACGGGCAATGCCGGTACCGCGCCGGCGGCCGTTCAGGCGCCGTCCTCCCGCTGGCTCTCGCCTGAAAAACGCCGCGAAGTCGAAGGCGTGCTCAACGAGCTTAAATCTCTGCGCGAATTGCTGCGCCAGAGCGGCATCTAGGCTTTTTCCTTAACCATAGACGGCGATATTGCCTCGGTCCCCGCGCGCCCCTATAGTGCCCGCACTCCAAAACGGCCGGAGCATAGCGCAGCCTGGTAGCGCATCAGTCTGGGGGACTGGGGGGCGTGGGTTCAAATCCCGCTGCTCCGACCATTTTTGTAAAAATACTTGGGTTTTCTAAATTTGCTTCAGCTTGTGAT
>JBFWTA010000065.1:0-10176 GCA_050248075.1 Bdellovibrionales bacterium
CGCGAGGGCAAGGCCCAGCGCCATGCCGGTCGCGGCGCCCATCGCGCCGCCAAGCGGGTAGACACGGGGCGAGAAGCCGCCGGTGACGGCGAGAACGTCGCCCTTGGCGCCGGCGAGGCCGGTGACATAGAGGGTGTCGCTGTCGTCGTCGATTAGCCGGGCCACCGCGGCTCGCCGCTCCAGTGTGCCCGAGGCCGTCTTGCCGGCAGTGCGGTCGGGCTTCGCCGGCATTTCCTTCTTCTTCCCTGTCTTCTTGGCCATCTCTTTGCCCTCCGTCATGCGAACGACTTGGCGCCGATCAGCTTCTGCGACAGCAGCACGGCGCAGGCGCTGCCGGACTGCCAGACCATCGTGCCGGCCGCCGAAATCGCTCGCGGCAGGTCGTCGGGGTCGTCCACGCGGATGCATCGGATGCCGCAGGTCTCCATGACCGCCTGCACCCGCTCGCCCATGAACATCTGCCAGGGATTTCCCTCGCCATAGTCGCCGCGCATGCTGACCAGCGTCAGGAACGGAAAGCGGCCATGCCCGATCAGGGAGAAGAAGTTGACGCAGTTGCCGACGCCGCTCGACTGCATCAGCAGCACGCCCTTCGCGCCGCCGAGATGGGCGCCGGCGATGACCGCAACGCCTTCTTCCTCGGTGGTCAGCGCGACGGAATGGACGGCGGGATCGGCCAGCGACCGGTCGATCAGCACGGCGTGGCCCGCGTCGGGGACGTAGCAGAACTGGGTCACGCCCAGATCGCGCAACTGGTCGTAGAGCGCGTCCTGCCAGCGCGATGGCGCCTTGTCCTTTGCCTTGGCTGCAGCCTTCGCCATGGCCGATCCTCCCGATGACGTTCTCGTTTCCCG
This sequence comes from Bdellovibrionales bacterium, assembly GCA_050248075.1. GTDB lineage: Bacteria > Pseudomonadota > Alphaproteobacteria > UBA9219 > UBA9219 > JBFWTA01. The sequence continues at coordinate 855 of JBFWTA010000065.1, forward strand.
CATCATGGACGAGCGGCGATGCCGCCCGCAACGGGAACCCTCGCATGCTGCTTCCCGGTTGTGGCAGACTGTCCGGACAAATCGCGGGCCAGCCGCCGAGAATCCCTGGGAGGGAGCAGAACCGTGACGATGCAGATCATTCCGACGAATGCCGCCGCCGGCGCCGAGATTCGCGGCGTCGACCTGTCGAAGCCGATCGATGCGGCGACCTTCGCCGCCATCGACGGGGCTTTCAACGAGTACGGCGTCATCTTCTTCCGTGACCAGAATCTGACGCCGGCGCAGCAGATGGCGTTCAGCCGGATGTTCGGCGAGATCGAGCGCAACATGTTCAGCGAAAGCTGGAGCGTGCCGGGCGAGCCGGACATGGTCGTGGTCTCGAACATCACCAAGGACGGCAAGCTGATCGGGGCGAAGCGCGCCGGCGAGGCCTGGCACAGCGACATGTGCTACACGCCGCGGCCGCCGCGCGGCTCGATGCTGTATGCGCAGGAGGTGCCGGAGCTGTTCGGCATGACCCTGGGCGATACCTGCTTCGCCAGTGCCGCCGCCGCTTATGACGCCTTGCCCGAGGCGACGAAGCGGCGGATCGCGGATTTGCAGGTGATCTTCAGCTTCCGCGGCCGCAAGCGATCCTATCCGGTCTCCGAGGAGCAGATGAACCGCTATCCGGACGTCCAGCATCCGCTGGTGCGCACGCATCCGGCGACGGGGCGCAAGTGTCTCTATGTGATGCGCGACGACAGCACGGGCATCGCCGGCATGCCCCAGGACGAGGCGGCGGCGCTGATCGCGGCCCTGGCCGACCATATCGTGCGGCCGGAATTCGTCTACCGGCACCGCTGGCGCAAGGGCGATGTCCTGATGTGGGACAACTGCACGGTGCAGCACAAGGCGATTCAGGACTACGACCTGCCGCAACGCCGGCTGATGCATCGCACGACCATGGGCGGCTCGGCGCCCTTCTGATAGAAGGGCGGGGTCTATAGAGAGGGGAGATTCCGATGCCCGAACCCGTCCGGATTGCGCTGATCCATGCCACGCCTGCGGCCATCCAGCCGATTGCCGATGCCTTTCGCAGGCTTTGGCCCGAGCCGCTGCTGGCAAACCTGCTCGACGATTCCTTGAGCCGCGATCTTGCCCAAAGCAAGCGCCTGGACGAGCGCTTCGACCGCCGTTTCGCCGATCTGATGGATTACAGCATCGGCAACGGTGCGGACGGCATCCTCTTCACCTGTTCCGCCTTCGGTTCCTGCATCGAGAAGGCGCGCGCCGCGACGGACAAGCCGGTGCTGAAGCCGAATGAGGCGATGATCGACGCGGCGCTGGAGATGGGCGGACGGATCGGCCTCGTCGCGTCCTTCGGCCCGTCCATTCCGTCGATGGTGGAGGAGTTCCACGAAGCCGCCGCCGCGCGCGGCCGGAAGATCGCGGTGGAGACGGCGCTGGCGGATGGCGCGATGGGCGTGCTGCTGGGCGGCGATCCCGACCGGCACGACGACATGGTGGCCGCCGCCGCAGCGACCCTTCCCCCGGTCGATGTGGTGGCGCTGGCCCAGTTCTCGATGGCCAGCGCCTCCGAAAAGGTCGCGGCGGCAACCGGCCGCCCCGTCCTCACCACGCCTGACAGCGCCGTCGAGCGGCTGCGCACCCTGTTCGCGCGGGGCTGACCCGGCCTGAGGGCACTTCAGGCCGCGGTGCGGCCCTCGTCGTGCCAGGCGATCTGCTCGGCATAGGCGGCCATATAGGCATCGCAGGCCTTGGTGTGGCGCGCCTTGTCCTCGTCGCGGTTGCCGGTCGCCGGCGTTTCCAGGTCGAAATGCCCGTAGCGGTCGGTGCCGCGTGCCAGGGTCGCCGAGACCCGCACCGTGCCGGTATGCCGGACCCGGGTCGGGATGTAGCTGATACCGATTCCGATGCGGCGGTCGTTCGAGCGGTTGGCCGGCGAACTGTGGATGCACAACGTGTGATGCATCGAGAAGTCGCCGGGGCGAAGCTGGGCCGTCACGGCGGAATGCTCGTCGAAGGGCTCGCTCACGGCCTGTCCGCCGCCATTGATGCTGCGCGGATCGGCATTCGCCTTGTGCTTGTATTGGCGCGCCGCGCCCTGCTCGGGGATGAACTGCATGCAGCCGGCCTCGGCCGAGGCGTTGGTGATGGCGACCCAGGCGGTGACATGCTCATGCGGGCGCAGGCCGAAATAGGTCGAATCCTGATGCCACAGCGCGACCGATTCGGTATGCGCCTCCTTCACGAAGAAGGAACTGGTCCAGATCAGGATATCCGGACCGATGAGATCCTCCACCGCGTCCAGGATGGCCGGATCGCGCGCGATCTCCCAGCACCAGGGCAGCAGGACATGCGTCTTGTAGCGCGGCGTGCGGCCCAGCGTGCCGATGCGGCCGCCGGCCCACTCCTCATAGGCCTCGAAGTCGCGCCGGTATTGCGCGGCGCGTTCCGCGCCCACCCCCGGCAGGGGATAGACATAGCCGTCGCGCCGGTAGCCGGCGATCTGCGCCTCGGTCAGTTTCTTGGGCATTGGTTCGGTCCTCCTCGAAGCATGCTAGCGCAGCCCGAACGCGCGGCAAAGGTCCGGACAAGGCCTCAGGCGGCGGTGCGGCCCTCGTCGTGCCAGGCCATTTGCTCGGCATAGGCGGCCATGAAGGATGCGGCCCCTCGGGCGTGCCGTTCTCTGTCCTGTTCCCGGTCGCCGGTTGCCGGTGTCTCCAGGTCGAAATGCCCGTACCGGTCGGTGCCGCGCACCAGGGTCGCGGAGACGGGAACCGTGCCGGTGTGGCGGACATGGGCCGGGATATAGCTGATGCCGAGCCCGATGCGGCGGTCGTTCGAGCGGTTGGCGCCGGAGGCGTGCACGCACAGCGTATGGTGCATGGAGAACTCGCCCGGCCGCAGGCTGGCGGTGACGGGAGCGGAGGCGTCGAGCGGCTCGCTGACGGCCTGTCCGCCGCCGTTGATGCTCTTGGGATCGGCATTGGCCTTGTGCCGGTACTGGCGCGGCGCGCCCTGCGCAGACAGGAACTGCATGCAGCCCGATTCGGCCGAGGCCTCGGTGATCGCGACCCAGCAGGTCACATGCTCATGCGGCCGCATGCCGAAATAGGTCGAATCCTGGTGCCACAGGGCGACCGCATCGGTGTTGGCCTCCTTCACGAAGAAGGAACTGGTCCAGACCAGAAGGTCCGGGCCGAGCAGGTCCTCCACGACATCCAGCAGGGCCGGGTCGCGCGCGATCTCCCAGCACCAGGGCAGCAGCAGATGCGTCTTGTACCGGGTCGGCTTGCCCAGCGTGCCGATGCGTCCGCCCGCCCCGGCTTCATAGGCTTCGAATTCGCGCCGGTAGCGGGCGGCGCGTTCCGCGCCGACACCTGGGAGAGGGTACAGATAGCCGTCGCGGCGATAGCCGGCGACCTGCGCTTCGGTCAGTTTCTTGAGCATCGGCCGATCCTCCTCGAAACATGCTAGCGCAGGGCCGCAGCGGCGCAAAGGTCCGGACAAGCCTCCGTCGGCTGTCAGTCGATCCGGTCGGGGCTGCCCACGAACTCTGCGTCGCAGACATAACCGCCCTGGAAGATGTCGCCGATTGGGCCGGCGCCGGACGCGGCATTCGCCAGCGCGTCGGCGAAGGCGTCGGCGCTTTCCTCCGGCTGGAAGCCGAGACGTTCGCCGGGGCGGGTGTCCCACCACACGTTATTATTCGCGCCGACGCCATAGATTACTTCGAAATGCACCTTCGGCGCCTCCACCGCGGCGCGGGCCAGACGCACCGTGTCGGCGTGGCCGATCCAGCTGTGCAGCATGCGGCGGTCCGTCGGCTCCTTGCGGAACGAGCCGATGCGAAGGCACACCACCTCCATGCCGTACTTGTCGGCGTACATCCGGCCCAGCGCCTCGCCGAACACCTTCGACACGCCATAGCGGCTGTCGGGGCGGACGGGATCGTCGATGCTGACGCGCCGGGTACGGCGGTAATAGCCGTTGGCGTGATTCGACGAGGCGAAGATGAAGCGCCGCACGCCCTGGCGCCGCGCCGCTTCATAGGCGGTGTAGCAGCCGACGATGTTGTTGCGGTGGATGCTCTCCCAGTCCGCCTCGCGCGGCGTGCCGCCCAGATGCACGACGGCGTCCATCCCTTCCATCGCCCGCTCCATCGCGGCCATGTCGATGATGTCGCCCTGGTGCAGTTCCTCGCCCTTGCGTGCCGGCGCCTGCTCGCGGATGTCGGAGCAGCGGACCAGGCCATAGACGCCGTGGAACCCTTCGCGCAGCACGCTGCCGATGGCGCCTGCCGCGCCGGTAATCAGAACCTTCTGCATCCGTCGTCTCCTGTGCGTCCGTATGGCTGCCCGCTTCGGGCGGGCGCATGGTGAGCCCGCCGGCGCGGAAATGTAAACAGGTGTCAGCGCCCGGCGGTGCCGCCGGTTGCGGCGCGCTGTTGCTCTCGTTCCGGAACCGGGGCATCGTCGCGAGGTTGGGGGCGTATCCAGTTAGTGAAGAGGAGAGGTCATGCGGGGTTTGGTAAACGAGTTCAAGACCTTCGCGATGCGGGGCAATGTCATCGACTTGGCCGTGGGCGTCATCATCGGCGCAGCCTTCGGCAAGATCGTCACCTCGCTCGTGAACGACGTGATCATGCCGCCGCTCGGTCTGCTGCTCGGCGGCATCGACTTCTCCGCCTACTACCTGAACCTGTCCGGCGGCGACTACGCCACGCTGGCCGACGCGCAGGCGGCGGGTGCCGCGACGATCAACTACGGCCTGTTCATCAACACGATCGTTCAGTTCGTGATCGTCGCCTTTGCGATCTTCATCGTGATCAAGCAGATCAACCGGCTGAACCGCAAGGAAGAGGAAAAGCCGGCCGCACCGCCGCCCCCGCCGCGCCAGGAGGTGCTGCTGGAAGAGATCAGGGACCTCCTGAAACAGAAGTGACGGCAGCCTGCGCCGTCAGTGCCGCCCCTCGACCATGGCGAGGCGGCGGCGCATGCGGCGCAGTTCCAGCGCGTCCATCACGAGACCGGAGAAATCGTCCAGCATCTGCCGTTCGCGGGCCGTCATCTCGCGCGGCCGCCGGTCGATGACGCACATGGTGCCGAGCGGCAACCCGCTGTCGGTGCGAAGCGGTGCACCGGCATAGAACTTGATGTTCGGATTGCCCGTGACCAGCGGATTGGCGGCGAATCGCGGGTCCTCCGTCGCATTCGGCACCACCATGACCTCGTCTTTCATGATGGCATGGGTGCAGAAGGCAATCTCGCGCGGGGTCTCGCGGGCATCCAGCCCGAATGCCGACTTGAACCATTGCCGCTTCGAATCGAGCAGCGAGACCAGCGCGATCGGCGTGTCGAAGATGTTCGCAGCCATGCGGGTCAGGCGGTCGAAGGACTCCTCGGCTTCGGTGTCGAGGACGCCGTAATTGACCAGCGCAGCAAGACGTTCGGCTTCCTGAGGGTGGAGCTCCATGCGTCCCTTCCTGCCGTCGGTTTGTCGCCAGCCGAAATGGTAGCGGACCCGTGCGGTTCCGGCAAACGGGACGGGGTTACGGATCGCGCCGGCGGGATCGTATCGCAACACCGGGTCGTTGCACGGATCCGAAGAGGGCGTTCCGTCGCGGCCTGAAGCGTCGGGAACGGGATGGTTACTTCGGCGTCCGCTTGTGGGGACAGCCATGCTCGCGGTCGGTTTCGCCCAGATAGACCGTGATCGTGTGGGCGTCCTCGGGCTCGATGAAGGTCGCGGTGAACACGAGGTCGGCCGTCGCGCTGGCGTTGCGCGCCTGATGCGGGGTCTTGCCGGGGATCGTCACGACCGTGCCGGGTACCAGCGCGGCATCGGCCCGGCCATCGACCGACAGGGAACCGCTGCCGCTGACGACATACAGATACTCCACCGAATCGTGCTGGTGGCGATGGCTGTCATGACCGCCCGGGACCGTCACCTCCAGGATGCGGATCGAATGGCCGTGATTGCCGGGAATTTCCGATTCCGGCAGCACCATGCGGCAGGCGATCTTCATGGGCCGCGCGGTCTCGGCTGCGGCGGATATACCCGCGAAGGCGATGGCGGCGATTGTGCAGGCGAGGGCGAACAGGCGGGTCATGGGCGGCGCTTTCACGCGAGTAACATTACCGGATGTTCTGATCTTAGATGGTGGGCGCGGCTGGGATTGAACCAGCGACCCCTGCCGTGTGAAAGCGGCAGGCGCGCCAAATAATGTTATATTTCAATATCTTGTTAGGACGCTGTCGTGGGCGGTTCCTTGATTAGGCTGGATAAGACCGGGCTTGACCGAACAAGGCGGGCACAAAAAGGGCACAGCCCCACTGAATCCCATCATTACCCTATGTCGCCTCCGCTTCCTCATTTTTGGAATCAAGTAGCTTCCTGTTCTTCACTGACTCATTAAGACCCCAAGAAATCCACTCTAAATCTTGTAGGTCCAAAAATTCCGAATTTAGAATTGTAACCTCGTGTACATCAAAATTCGTTTTATTTAATTCATTTTTGTATGTTACGAATGCGCCATCCCACACTTTTTTTGCGATACTTTTTGCAATCTCGAATTGAGAAAAATCCAAATTCCACCAGCGGATTCTCGTTAAGGATATTTCAGGGGTTTTTCCCATTTCATCTTTGGGAATGGATTGTTGGAACTGGGCGATCAACTCATTTCTTATTTTTCTAATTTCATTATCATTAAGTGGCCTTCTAGGCGAATTATGTTCATATTTGTATTTCATGGCTCATTGTTCCTTCTATTATGCGGTGACCATTTGCCCACAAAGTTTTCATATCGAGATATGATAAGCGCATGCTTCATTAGAATGGATCATATAAGTTAAATGCAAACACGGAATTTATAGCTGCAATTTAGGCAACTACAATTGTCCTGCTGCATCTTGCGTCACCGGTTTAAAACCCCTTCCTGTTGCGCTCATGGAAGTGTTGCCACTTCAGCGCGGTTATTTTTTTCGTCCATTCCGCAGAGGATGCTTTGTGTTATTCTCTGTCCAGTACGTGATTCGGCTTTTATTCTCGCGATAAACACAGTTGTACTACTTACTTTCTGCCACTCCTTGAGCTTATCACGCGCCACAACCATGGGCTTATGGTGCGAAGGCAAACTCCTATCCATGCAAAATATGACTGGCAGGGTAAGGCCATTTTGAGGGCTGACCCCCATTTCAAGTGCACATTTTATTTCAACTACTTTATTCGTCGCCGTGATTGCTTCATCTTGCTTGTTGCTTAATTCGCGCCCCTGATCTTGCAGTTTTTCGAATTCATAAATTTCTAATGTTTCTGGATTTATTAGTGTGTTTTGAATTTCCTTACGACATGCTTCCGGTATGCTTGGGTCCGAACACGCATGTAAAGTAACTGTAGATATTAGTACCGCTGCTAGACGTTTCATGGAATTACCCCTTCTTTCGTAACTATATGCACTCGATTTATTATCACCTAACTCGATTTCACAGCAGCTAAGAAACCCTTAATATAAACGGCAGGAATGTATAAGACCATGCTACCTGTACCGTTTACGTTCGATACGCGGAATGACAACCCGCTGTTCAACCGAGAAATTAGAATCTCTTCTGGTACATTAAACGCAAAGTCTTCGGTAAAGAAGCAATTCCCTCGGCTACAGTCAACATCAGATGCTATCTTTGTGATGGCATAATTTTCGCCACCATCTGTTGCGACTGAATTATAGAAAATCCAACTCTTACCACTGTTTGCAGGGCGTAAATTGTTTCCATACTGTGCAGATACATAGACCTGAAAGAATAGAATATTTCCGCTTTCCTTCATTTTTGCCGCGCGCAACAGATAGGATGCGTATCGTTCTGATAGAATAGGTCCCTGGTAAGAAATGCTCTTATCGTATGGCGATGTTTCAATCTTAACACTTTGAGTTATTTGTTCTGGAGTTTTATCAACGTACTGGTTGACATTGGATGTGGCCACACAGCCGGCTACAGCAATAGCTATAGCCAAAAGGGCAATTCTACGCACCGTCTATGCACTCCCATTTTACCCGACGGTTGTCTCGCACGCTGGTTATTCTATCGTATTATGCCAATCTGAGACAGATAAAGCGAGTGTGCCATTTTAGTATACCCATATAAGACGTACACGAGAGACACATTTTCCGTCTCATATGGGTTGATTTCGTGCTTCCGATACGCCACACTCATAACCTCTAGACTCAATTGAGACATTTAGGAGACCTTAGGGTGGCCATTTTCGGATACGCACGTGCTTCGTCAGCCAGCCAGTCCATGGACATTCAGATTGAAGCCTTAGAGCGACACGGCTGCGACTTCATCAAAGCGGAAAAGGTATCAGGCACAAGCCGAAAGGGTCGCAGCGAGTTAGAGCACATAATGGAATATATTAGGGAAAGCGACACGTTGGTTGTGACGCGAATAGACCGTCTTGCACGGTCAGTTAAAGACCTTCAGGACATCGTCTTGCACCTGAGACAGAGGAAAGCCAACCTGATCGTCACGGAACAACCTATTGATACTGGAACCCCCGCCGGTAAAGCTTTTCTCGATATGTTGGGTGTATTTGCGGAGTTTGAGACCAATCTCCGTAAGGAGCGCCAATTGGAGGGTATCGCCAAGGCAAAAGCTAAAGGCGTTTACAAAGGACGTAAGAAATCGATTGATGGTGAGCGGGTCAAAGTGCTACGCAGGCAAGGAATGGGAGCCACTGCTATTGCCAAAGAACTTAGTATTGGACGAGCCAGCGTCTATCGTTATCTTGACGAATAAATAATTAATACCACAACCCCCAAAATCCAAAAGAATTAATTTGTTAACTGCTGTATTTTTTGTGTATAATACAACAATGAACTACAAAACAAGAAATAACAATATAGAAATAATGCAAGCAACAAAAGTCTATATTTCCTCTAAAGAGTGGAATTATTTTGTCACTTTGGCTATTCCGCCAATTGCCACGGGATTGCCAAATAAGGTGAGCTTAAGCTATTCGGTGGAGCGGCATCACGACATTGGCGAGAAACTAGTTTGCAAATGGCTGAGCGTTATTTATAGAGCTATTTACGGACGAAATTGGTCCTACAAGATGAGATGCGGGCTAGCTGCCGAGTTCGATTACTCCTGTGTCCCAGAGCGCACGCCCGGTTCCTATCGCCTTGGCTATCATTTATTTATCAGAGTTCCTGCCGAGTTCGAGGAAGCGTTCATTCAGAACTCCGAGAATGCTTGGCTCAAGGTGGTTGGTCGTGATCGCCAGCATCCGAAAGAACATTGGCGCGATTTACCAGACACGC
>JBFWTA010000066.1:0-10174 GCA_050248075.1 Bdellovibrionales bacterium
AGCGTAAAATCGCCGTTATTCGGATTGGCCTGCCAGACGCCATCCCATGATGCAATATAGTCCACCACCCAGAAGATTTTATCCATGCCAAAACCTTCATCCCGCGAGCCCGCGCGGACGATATCGGCGGCGGCCAGCTGCAGCTGCCGTTGCTGCGCGTTGCCGCCTGTCGTGAATCCGGCGTCCGGCGGCGTTGTTTCTATCCATTGCTGGAAACTCACCGTGGCCTTCAGCGCCGCATATTGGGACGTGCCCGGCCCGAAATTATTTGCCGAGACTATTCTGTCAACCTGCGGGCGGGTCGTCAGCGGCAGCATGCTGTCCGACCCCGTGGTGAGAAAAGTCACCAGCCGGACGATCGTGTTCCACCACGAACCGGCCGTTACCCAGCCATAGGCCGCGGAAACCTGGGCCGCGGCGCCCAGCGCCCCCTGCATGGCCGCGCTTGCGGCATCAAAGGCAGCCTGTAAATCGTTGAGATAGTTGCCAACCAGCGTATCGAAACCCGTGGTGCTTTGCACGCCGCTGCCCGCATTGCCGCCGTCCGCCTGGGATATGAATTGACTCGCATTTTGCTGGGCAATGGCAGCCGTCGCGGTCAGAAGATTGCCCAGCGCGTTGCCGGTCTGCGCATTAAGAACCTGGGCAGCCGCCTGTTCCTGCGCCGTGGCCACCGGAGAAAGAATTTCCAGCGGGGGCTTTATAATATAGAAACCACATATATCGGTATCGGAAGGCCTTGCCGCCGCGCCTTCAGGCGTGAAGGTGCATTTTTCGCCGCCGTTCAAAAGCGGCGTACATCTGCCGTTCGGGGGTATCAGCGAAAATTGGGGGGCGGCGGAGTCCTCGGCAGCATTATAGGCGGCCGTGCAGGCCTGCATTAGCATAATATCATGCACCACCGTGCGCGCATATGGCGCGTTGATGTTCGGCAAAGTGTAAGCCTGGTTCGCCAGTTCCTGCAGAAACAAATTCCATGCCTGGCTGGCCATGCCCGAGCCCCACTGGGCAATTTGAAGGACGATGAACTGGCCGGAGTTGAGGCCGGAATTTATCGGCACCAGGAGGCCAATGGCGACCACGAGGCGGATCGGCGCCCATATTTGGTTGGCGCGGCGGCCCATGACGACGCCCTGATGCGCGGTTTCCGCGACCATCGAAGCCAGGTGATAAAATAAAATAATCGCCGCGACGATAAGAATGGCATTGCTGTAAAAAGCAAGCGCGGTGATGAGCGCCGTCTGCATGGCGACCGGTTGCAAATTCGCGACCTGCTGGCCGTTCGGAAGATAATTCGGCAATACGCAGCCGAAAGCATTCACCTGAAACAACCAGTTGATCCAGCCGCAGGCGATATCGTTGGCCGGCGAAACAGGCTGGAACATGCCCGGACCGATGCCCGGTGCCTGCGCGTGCGCCGCGCCGGAAAACATGGTCAAGGCAACGACAAGAAGCGCAAGTCCGGAACAGCCGAGCGAAAGAATAACCGCGAAGAAAATCAGGATCTGGCCGATATTTTCTTTTTTCCAGACCAGGTTGTTCCACCCTGTGCCCATTACCTCGCCGAATGTCAGCCGCGGCGCGTTGGGCACGTTCAGCAGGGCCGGATGATTACGGGGAAACAAGCGGTGCGCCGCGAAAATCGCGGCGATCAGGCTCACGAGCAATTGGCCGGTCTGGCCGAGCGGACGGATGCTGGCGCCGATATTGGGATTGAACAGCGAACCGACGGTGATGCCGGATTTTTTGGCATCCGCCGATGTCGCTTTTTTTTTGCCGAAAAAGAGCATTAGCCGTTGATCCTCCGCAATGTTTCTATCGCAGGTACGCTCAAGTATCCGTTAATGGGTGTGTGTCGGGCTAAACCGCTTTCCGGCGCGGTGAAAAATGAAGAAAATGGTTCCCTGTTTCCTAAAAATGCCTTCACGAGCGACACCTCAAAAACTATATCTTCTTACAAATCAAACGATTGTCGAGTTACGTGATACGGCCGTTATAAATGCTTGTTTCATGGTTATTAAACGCGAGAATGCTTAAAGAGATTTTAATAAAACTTTTGGTTTTAAAGCTGCGCCGGCCCTGTGTTTATTGTAATAAACGATTGCATGAAGACGGTTATCGGATCATTCGTTGCGAAAAATATTGGCCGGTCTTTTGCCGCGGCGCCCGTGATCGTAAATTTTCTCTGAATTACGATTCTTTTTGCCGCTTTTTGCGCCTTCGCATCGCGGCAAAAAAAACGCCCGGATGTCTGCACATCCGGGCGCGTATTTATGCTGACTGACGGCGTTATTCTTCGTTCGCGTCGTAAGCCTTGGATTTTTTGCCTTGCTTCTTGTGCTTGGCCTTCCACTTGCCTTCTTTCTTCTTTCCTTCGTGGCGGTGCTCCTGGCTAGCTTGCTGGCTGTCCATTCCGGCCGAAGGGTTGTTCAGTGCTTTTTGGCGAACATCGAGAGCGCTCATTTGCTCATTGCACGCGCTGCGGTCCTGACCCTTGGTATTCATGCAGCGCAATTTGAGGCGGTCGCGTTCGTTTTCGATCCTTTCCCACCCCATGCGGTTCTGGTCCATGGCGAGGTTCTGGTTCTTTTTACCCTGGCGATGCCGGGACGACATGTCACCTTTGGTCAACACGATGCCGCTGGAATCGGCACTGTCGTTCTCATAAGCACCGTCGCTGTCATAATTCGTGCCGCTGTCGTACTTTGCACCGCTGTTATAGCGTTCGGCATGGGCCGGCGTAGCGGCAAAGGGCATGGCCAGGACGGCAAGGATGCCCAAAAGTTGCAGAGATTTATGCATCGACGTTCTCTCCCGAGTTTAGTGGTTGATCCGAAAATTATCCCAACGGCAGGTTCCAGAAGTAAGGCGAACAAGGCCGTGGCAGGAAGGCTAGCCGGACGTTTAGATAGTGTGAGCCTGAATTTCCGTAACTATTTTGTCAAGCTTTGCATCGTGTTTATCGTACGGAATTGCCGATAGTTGCTGACTTGCAAATGCGAGTCCAACGGCAAGAATGGTACGCCGTTTGCGTAACGCCGTTAATGTACGGTCGAAATATCCCGCCCCGCGCCCCAGCCGGTGCCCGGAAAGATCAAAAGCCAGCAAGGGCGTAAGCAGAATATCCGGCTCCAGCTCCTCGGCCACCGCAATCGGTTCGGACACGGAAAGAGTTGCGTGTAAAACAAGTTCATCGCCGGTCGACCAGCGCCGGAATGTCAGCGGCGCATCCTTCGCGCCTATGACGGGCAATGCAAGTGTATGTCCCTTTTCTTCCAGCGCACGCATCAGCGGCAGAGGATCGATCTCGTATCCCTGGGCAATATAGCCAGCAATCACTGCACGGTCGGGTAACGGGACAGACGTCATGAAGCGATCGCGCAAGGCCGCGGAAGCTTCCGGATTTTTCATCGGAAGATCGGCAAGACGCCCGCGCATTTTCCGGCGCAGGGCGGCTTTTAAGGCGGGAATATCGTTCATGAGAGTGGAAGGCCCCGCAGATAGCCGGTGGCAACTTTCCTCCGCGGCCTGCACTAAGCAGGTGGGCGCCATATGTCCGGAACCACGGCTCCGGTCAGGGACAGCTCCCTAGAGGTATAGAATCGGCCCCGGGGATATTGTGCCTGTCGCGCCCCGCAGAAGCCTTCCGGCCCCTATTTTACGCCCGTCCGACCTGGTTCGCAATATGGGTAATACGTGCCTGAAGGTGGTCAACGGCCGCAACCATAATCTCTTCTTCCATGCGCAGGGCGCGGTCGGTGCTCTGGCGGTGCTCCAGGATCTCGTCGGCCAGGCCCAGGCAGGTAAGCATGAAAAGCTTGGGATCGGTGACCGTAGTGCCGGCCTTTTCGGCTACCTTTTGCATCCGGCTTTCGACATATTTAACCACGTCGCGCAACCGGCTTTCCTCACCGGGATCGCAATTAACGAAATATTCGCGTCCGTAAAGGGTGATCGCAATTTTTGCCATGATTAGTCCCTCAAGACCTTTTCGACATGCTCGATTGCCTGATCGAGGCGCGTCGCCACCTTTTGCGCAACGGCCAAAACGCTCGCTTCGCGCCGCTGGCTTTGCTTTAACTGTTCGGCATTTTTCTTGAGTATTCCCTGGCGCATGCTGTTATCCACTCCGACACGGTCTTCCAATGCCGATATCTGCTCATCCAGATTTTCCAAAGCATTTTTGAGACGCTTCATGGCAGGGCTCCCGAATCTCGATACCGAAACAATAAGCGGAAGAGGCCGAACCGTCAATTGCCTTGCCGTTAATGCCCGCCTTTAAACCGGCTTGCTTATACCCTGTAATTTCGGCATTTTGCCCGGGTAATTTCACCCAGGCCGGAACCCGTAATGCTATCGTCTGCCGCCGCCACAAAACCTGTCGAGTCTGCAATGGAAACCCAGCATAAAGACATGGCCAATGCCATTCGTGCCCTTGCCATGGACGCCGTCGAACAGGCGAAATCCGGGCATCCGGGAATGCCCATGGGCATGGCGGATGTTGCGACCGTATTATGGTCACAGTTCCTGCGTTTCGACCCTGAAAACCCCGGCTGGCCCGACCGCGACCGTTTTGTCCTTTCGGCAGGTCACGGGTCCATGCTGCTCTATGCCCTCGTCTATCTTGCCGGCTTCAGGAAAATGACGCTGGAGGACATCAAGCATTTCCGCCAGCTCGATAGCCTCACGCCAGGCCACCCGGAACACGACATCGACATAGGCGTGGAGACCACCACCGGCCCGCTTGGCCAGGGATTTGCCAATTCCGTGGGCATGGCCATTGCCGAACGTATTCTGAATGCCCGCTTCGGCGACGGCCTTATTAATCATCGCACTTTCGTCATCGCTTCCGATGGCGATCTGATGGAAGGCATCAGCCACGAAGCCGCATCCCTGGCCGGCCATCTCAAGCTCGGCCAGCTTGTCGTATATTATGACGATAACAAAATTTCCATCGACGGGCCGACCGCGCTTTCTTACACGGAAGATGCCGCGGTGCGTTTTCACGCCTATGGCTGGCATGTGCTGAGCATCGACGGGCACGATCCCGCCGCTATCGCCGCCGCCACCCGGGAAGCCATTGCCGAAACCGGCAAGCCGTCCTTGATCGCCTGCCGAACGGTTATCGGCTATGGCGCGCCCAAAAAGCAGGGCACCAAGGAATCCCACGGCTCGCCGCTTGGCGCCGACGAGATCGCCGCCGCGCGCAAGGAACTCGGCTGGCCGCACGCGCCTTTCGTGGTGCCCGACGGGATCCTCGCCGCCTGGCGCAAAACCGGCAGCCGCGGCGGCGCCGAACAGAAAGCCTGGCAGAAGCGATATATGGAATCCCGCGAACGCGTCGAATTCGACCGTGTCATGCGCGGCGAACTGCCGAGAAATCTCCCCGGCGTTTTCGAGGAGCTAAAAAAGAAAATAGCCGCCGACAAGCCTAAGCATGCGACGCGCCAATCTTCTGGTGCAGTGCTCGAAGCTATTCTGCCCACCATGCCCGAACTTATCGGCGGGTCCGCCGATCTAACCCCGTCCAATAACACGCAGGTTAAGAACTTCGCGCCGGTCACGCCGTCGAATTACGGCGGCCGCTACATCCATTTCGGCGTGCGCGAACATGGCATGGCCGCGGCGATGAACGGCATGGCGCTGCATGGCGGCGTCGTTCCCTATGGCGGAACTTTTCTGCAATTCGCCGACTATTGCCGGCCGGCGATCCGACTCGCCGCGTTGATGAAACAACGCGTTGTCTTTATCATGACACATGACAGCATCGGCCTCGGCGAAGACGGGCCGACGCATCAGCCGGTCGAGCATCTCGCCGCCCTGCGCGCGATCCCGAACCTTCTGGTATTCCGCCCTTGCGACGGCGTGGAAACCGCCGAATGCTGGGAGCTTGCGCTGCAGAACAAAAATCGCCCGAGCCTTCTGGCCCTTACCCGTCAGAGCCTGCCGACCATCCGCATAAATAACGGCGAGGAAAACCGTACTGCGCATGGCGCCTATATCGTTGCCGAAGCGGAGGGGGGCCGGCAGGTCACGCTGCTCACCACCGGTTCCGAAGTCTGTATCGCCATGGCTGCACGCGCACAGCTGCAAAAAGAAGGCATCGGCGCCGCCGTGGTTTCCATGCCCTGCTGGAGCCTGTTCGAGGAGCAGGATGAAAAATACCGCATCAAGGTGCTCGGCACCGCCCCTCGTATCGCCATCGAAGCCGGCATCGTGCAGGGATGGGAACGTTATATAGGCGAAAAGGGCGCCTTCATCGGCATGACCGGCTTCGGCGCTTCGGCGCCGGCGGAAATTTTATATAAGCATTTTGGGATTACCGCCGACAACGTGGTGAACACGGCAAAAAAGCTTTGCGCCGCCTAGAGCGCGGGTGTATTGCCAAGTTTATCGGGCGTTTCTCTTTGCTTTGCCTTCCCTTCCTGATACGCCTTATCGCCCCACCGTATTCCGCAGGCCCCGCCATGAAAAAATCTGCGCTTATGTTTCTTTCCTTGCTCGCGCTCGCCGCCTGCGTGCCGCCGCCATCGCAGACACCGCCCGAAACGAAAATCGAAACGCCGGCCGCAAGCGCCCCGGGCGCGCTGCCGAAAATGAACCTGGACGTGAACAGCGAAAACGGCGTCGAGCTGTCGATCCATATTACCGGTGGCAAGAAACTGGCATGGGTCATCACGAGCAGCAAGGCAGGCGACCCGGCGACGCTTAATATTATTGCATCACCTGATCCGGAGGTAGTCCACGGGCCGCCACCGATTACGACCTTCACCGGCGGCGAGATGGCCATCCGCGGCAGCGCGCCGTCGGCCCTTGGCTTTCAGCAAGGCCTGCAATGCCCCGGCCCGCCCGCCTCGCTGGGCGACACCGTGACGCCGGACGGCTGCCTTGCGCTTTGCCGTAAACAACCGGAAGCCAGCGCCTGCTGGTGGATCGACGGCACGGGCGGCCAGAACACGCCGCGCGAATGCCGCTACTGCCTGAACAGCCCGCCCGAGAAGACCGGCCAGGGAAATGACTGGGTGATGCCCCTATCCAAAGAGGATGTTGTCACCCCGCCCAATCCCGATTTGCATATCGGCAGCGACCCGGCAGTCCTCGGCTTCGTCGAATTTTCCAGATGCCCCGAGGGCGAGAATGTCTCGTTGGGGGATAGCGGCAGCCCCGATGTTTGTCTTGCCTTATGCCGCGAGCATGATTCGAATGCCGCCTGCTGGTGGCAAGACGGTATTTCCTCCACGCGGCGCGAATGCCATATCTGCAAAACGCCAAACGCGCAGATTAACGCCTCGATCTTCGACTGGTTTTTGCCCGCCGCTCAGCCTCCGGTGCCGCGCATCATGGAAAGCGTGCCGACATCGCCGGCAAGCGAGCCCGCCGCGCTTGGCTTCCAGCAATATTTCAAATGCACCGGCCAGGCGGTGCCGATCGGCGATACCGGCACGCCGAACGCCTGTCTTGCATCATGCCGGGCGCTGCCGAACGTCATGGGTTGCTGGTGGCTGGATGGTACGGGAGGTTTCGGGCGCGAATGCCGCGTTTGCACCGATAAGGCACCGGAAAAAGATAGTTTTGCCAATGATTGGGGCCTGTCGCTCACAACGCGCAAGCTGACGACCCCGGTGCTGCCGCCGGAACCCCTGTCGCCGCAAACCCAATCCGAGGAAGAATCCGGGCCGGAGGCCGAACCTGAAACCGTACCCGAAGAACCGGAAAGCAAAATTCGCCCCGGCGCACTCGACTGGAACGAGAAAATATAGCTAAACACCCGCAAAACCCGCGTTAACTATTCCTGCAAGCAATTTAAGGCTTCCGGTTTGCGGCCGAATTTGTATAATTGCCAGCACATTCAATAGATTGCGCCGCGTTTTCATTTTGTCCTGTGACAATGGTCGGAATTGCCGAAAGCGTCTGTTGAACATATAAAAAACTCAACGACTTACGCAAAGAAAGGTTTTCAGCATGTCCGTTCGCGTTTCTATCAACGGCTTCGGCCGCATCGGCCGCCTTGTCCTCCGCGCCATCTTTGAATCCGGCCGCACGGATGTCGAAGTGGTCGCGATCAATGACCTGGCCGACGCGACAACCAACGCGCACCTGCTTAAATACGATTCCGTGCATGGCCGCTTCAAGGGCGAAGTGGAAACCGACGGCAACGACCTCATCATCAACGGCAAGCGGGTCAAGGGCCTGCAGGTCGCCGACCCCGCCAAGCTCGGCTGGGGTGATCTCAAGATCGACGTCGCGATGGAATGCTCGGGCCGCTTTACCAAGCGCGCCGACGCCGAAAAGCACATTCAGGCCGGCGCCAAAAAAGTTCTGGTTTCCGCCCCCGCCACCGACGAAGACATTACGGTCGTCTATGGCGTGAACCACGGCGACCTTAAGGCGAGCCATACGATCGTCTCGAACGCGTCATGCACCACGAACTGCCTCGCCCCCGTCGCCTTCGTGCTTCAGAACGCCGTGGGTATCGAGCACGGCTTCATGACCACCATCCATTCCTACACCGGCGACCAGCGCGTGGTGGACACGATGCACAGCGACATGCACCGCGCCCGCGCCGCCGCGATCAACATGATCCCGACCTCGACCGGCGCCGCCAAGGCCGTCGGCAAGGTTCTGCCGGCGTTGAAAGGCAAGCTGGACGGCACCGCGATCCGCGTGCCGACGCCGAATGTCTCGCTCGTCGATTTCAAATTCGTCGCCAAGCGCCCGACCAGCGTCGACGAAATCAGGAAAGCCATCAGCGACGCCGCCGCCGGCCCGCTCAAGGGCATTCTCGGCACCTACGACGAAGCCCTGGTGTCGACCGACTTCAACCACGACACCCGTTCCTCGATCTTCGCCCTCGACGAAATCAAGGTCATCGACGGCACTTTCGTCCGCGTCATGAGCTGGTATGACAACGAATGGGGCTTCTCGAACCGCATGGCCGACACGGCCGTGGCGATGATGGCGGCGAAGTAATTAACCGTCATCCCGGAAAATTTTTTCGTAGCGAAGCGTAGAAAAAATTTATCCGGGACCCAGTCAAGGCGGCGGGTAGAGATTGTTTGCCGGTTCAGGAGCGTTTACTTCAGCGCTGACTGGGTCCCGGATAAATTTTCTTTCGCCTCGTTTCGCTACGCTTCACTCGCCGAAGAGAAAATTTTCCGGGATGACGACAAGGGGTCACGCCACCAGTCGCGGCAGATGCCGTTGCGTCCACAGGTAATCCAGCGCGCTTACCAGCTCGTCGATCATCGCGTCACTGTGCAGCGGCGAGGGGGTCAGGCGGAGGCGTTCCTCGCCCACGGCGACGGTGGGGAAATTGATCGGCTGCACATAGATATTCTGTTCCAGCAGCCAGTCGCTGACGGCCTTGCAGCAATGCGCGCCGCCGACCATCAGCGGCACGATATGGCTTTCGGACGGCATCACCGGCAGCCCCGCCGCCGTTAATTTATCACGCAGCCGCCGCACCTGGCGCTGTTGCCGCGCGCGAAGATCATGCGCGGTCCTGAGCACGCCGAGGCTGGCCAGCGCCCCCGCCGCCAGCGCGGGCGGCAGCGATGTCGTAAAAATGAATCCCGGCGCATGGCTGCGAATACTGTCGATCAGCACGCGCGACCCGGCGATATAACCGCCCGCGACGCCGAAGGCCTTGCCGAAGGTGCCTTCGATGATATCGAACCCGTCCTGCGCGCCGTCGCGATCGGCGATGCCCGCGCCCGAAGGGCCGTATAATCCGACGGCATGGACTTCATCCAGATAAGTCAGCGCGCCGTATTTCCGCGCCAGCGCCGAGATTTCATGCAGCGGCGCGATGGTGCCGTCCATCGAGTAGACGCTTTCGCAGGCCACCAGTTTCGGCGCCGCCGGATCGGCTGCCGCAAGTTTGGTTTCGAGATCGGCAAGATCGTTATGCCTGAACACATGCTTGTGCGGATAACCGCGCATCCCCGCGATCATCGAGGCATGGTTTTTGGCGTCCGAGAAAACGATGCACCCCGGCAAGAGCTTGATAAGGGTCGCGAGGCTCGCCTCGTTCGAGGTGTAACCCGAACTGAACAACAGCGCCGCTTCCTTTTGATGCCACGCCGCCAGTTCGCGCTCGAGTTGCGTATGGATCAGGGTATTGCCGCCGATATTCCGCGTCCCGCCCGATCCTGCGCCCCAGGTCTCCAGCGCA
>JBFWTA010000067.1:0-10116 GCA_050248075.1 Bdellovibrionales bacterium
GTGGACGTGCCAAAATCAAGAACGATGCAGTCTTTTTTGATGATGTCGGGATGTTCTGCTGGATCGACGGTTCGCAGGCCACGACCGATCATCTGGATCATCGTCGATTTGTATGAGCTAGGGCGGAGCAACACGACGCAGGCCGTGGGCGGATGATCCCAGCCTTCGGTCAGGACTGCCACGTTGACGATGACTTGCGCTTCGCCTTCCGTGTATTCCGTAAGAACGGCATTGCGTTCGGTATCCGACATCTGGCCATGGACGAATACAGTTGGAATGTCTGCGGCGTTGAAACTGCGTGCTACGTTCTCGGCATGTTCGATGGTCGAGCAAAAGACGACAGTTTTGCGGTCTCCGGCTTTCTCATGCCAATGCTTGACCACAGCATCGTTGATGGGGCGCGTGTTCATGATTGCGGACACGGCACCCATATCGAAGTCGCTGGCGGTTTTTTTGACTTGGCGCAGCTCGTCCTGAACGCCCACGTCCATGACGAAAGTGCGCGGCGGCACAAGGTGGCCGGAGGCGATCAATTCCTTGACGGTGATCTGATCCGACACGTTGGAAAAAACAGGGCGCAATCCTTTTTTGTCGCCGCGATTGGGTGTGGCCGTCATGCCGAGCAGTTTTACGCCAGCGTTGGCCTGCTTGACGCGCTCGATCACGCGCATATAGCTGTCCGCGCGAGCATGGTGCGCTTCATCAATGACCAGCACATCGATCGGAGGCATTCCGGCCAGGTTATTTTCCCGCGACAGTGTCTGCACCATGGCGAAGGTGACTTCGCCTTTCCATGATTTGACCGAGGCATCGAAAACACTGGTCGAAAGATGCGGTGTGACGCGCTTAAACTTATCTTCGTTCTGGAACGTCAGCTCGTCGCGGTGCGCCAATACACAGGCTTTGCCTGGATTGCCTTTGAACATTTCTCCGATGATGGCGGAGAGCATGATCGTCTTTCCCGCTCCGGTGGGCGCGACGGCCAGCGTGTTGCCATGCTTGTTCAACGCAGCCACGGTGCGGCTGACCAGCTCTTTTTGTCTCGGCCTTAACAGCATGTTTCACCTCACCGTGCCCAGGAGGGAAGATTGGATGCAGGCGCTGCAGCGGGCTGTGCCTGCGCGGGCGGTGTCGATCCGCTACCGCCGTTGCCGTAGTCTTTGTGATCTTTGGTAACGGCGACTTTGATGACGTTCCGGTCGCTACCGTCGCGTTGATCTTTTTCCACATCGATGCGGGCGGTGAATTCAATACCGTCAAGATCGCCGAGGCCGTTGATACGGCGTGCGGCAATAGCCTGCGGGCTATCGTCCTTGGCGGAAAATCCACGCGCGGAATTCAAGATGCCCTTGATGAAGGAGCGTCCCATATTCGCGTAGTCCGGCCCCTTGGGGCTGTGCAGCCCGATCAGGCTCCATACCTTGCGCCGCGCGAATTGGCCTTCCAAAATGACGAATTCGCAATTGAGATAGACAGCTCCGGTATTACCTTGCGTGGCGTATCCGCCCGTCCAGCCTTCCGAAGGATCGTTGTGGCCACCTGGCTTGATGGTCATGCGCACGCGTGCAATCGTGCCTTTGGGGATGATGTCGAAAGTTTGCTGATCTTCCGCGCTGCTAAAATCTTTCCATACGGACATGGTTATTCTCCTTGCGTTTGTGGGGCGTTGATTTGTTGGGGGCGGACGTAGGTCAGACGTTCAGCAGCGGGCTTGGCCGCTCCGGCGATCTTGTCCATCAACCGTCCGAGGTGCGGCTCTTCCAGAAGTTCGAGCCGACCGCTGCGATCTTTGGCGGGGAAGCTGTGAGGATTGAGCGTGTGGCAGATGAAGGCGCGATACGGCGTGCCGTCTTCGGTCTTCAACTCGGCCATGGTGATGACCTGATCAACGATGCCTGGAAGTTCGAGACCTGTTTTGCTGCCTTCGATCTGCGGCTGGAAGAAACGACGATTGAAGTCGTCCAGCTTTTCGTCGAGAATCCCAACAAACCAGATGTTCTTGCCGCGTGCGTGCTGGAGATGCGTCAGCCACGCGATCATCTCCTGACCGTGAAGGCCGTAAGCACCGCGCGTATCTGGCTTTCCCGTCTTGTCGCTGAACGCCTGCGGCTGGCCTTTGCACCACTGGAAGCACAGGCGTCCCGCCACGGTGATTGAATCCACAAACACTGTGTCGTATTTTTCAAGCGTTGCAGGGTCGCCGAAGCGTTCGCGCACCGCGTCGTAATGCGCTTGGCTGTAAGGCTGGTCTTCGCGCAGAGCGGGATTGGGGCCGCCGATGAACACTGCGAAGTCGCGGCAATCCTGCCAGGTGCGCGGGCGAATGGTATCGCCCGCCCAGCCTTCGATGGCCAGATCACCCGCTTCAAGATCGAAGAACAATGTATTTTCGGCGGGCAGCGTCCAGAGCAGCGATGTTTTGCCGATGCCGGACTTGCCGAAAATGCAGCCCTTGATGCCACGCTTTTCGGCAAGTCGCTTGTCTGCGGAGATGATGGGAAGCGTCATTACACGCCTCCCTTTTTGCCTGTGATGGCATCGACGATGTTATCGCTGCCAACAGCGCCCTTGGAACGCGCCTCACGGTAAAGGCGGCGCAGCGCGTACAGGGTTGAGTTTAAGGCGTCGGCTTTTTGATCGAGAGCCTGCGCCGCGAAAGCGATATCATCGAGCGTTGCCTGTTCGATCGGCTTGGTGACGTCCGTCATATTTTCACCAAGTGGCGGGATATGGATGCTCTCCGGCACGTTGTTTGCCAGATAGGTGTCCTTCAAAAGTTTTTCGATTTTCTTGCTCATTGTGCGCCTCCTTTTTTGGCTTTGAGTCTCAGTGCGCCGCGCAACCAGCGGCAGACCAGTTCGGCCTTTGCCAGCAGTCGGCGTAGTTCGGTTTCGTCCATCTCCAGCAATTGCCCGACGGGCGTGCCGTAGACGGCGTCGAGTGATGGTGAATCGCTCATTCGATGCTCCTTGGTTTCGTTGTTGCTCCTGGTTGCCGTTTGCATTGCTGCTGTCGGGTCTTGGCGCCGCCAAAGAGCAAAAGCGGTCGCGGTATTTCCCCGAAAGGTTTTGCATTCCCGCGAAGGCCCGACATGAATTCCCTATGAGGGGTTACATACCGAGCGATCGCGGGAACTGTCGGGGTCGGTCAGTGCAGATATTTCTGGAGGCCACGCTCATCGAAATCGCGCCGGATGCGTCCGATGGTTTCGTAAACCGTGGACGGATGGCGGTTGTGGATCTTGCAGAGCGTGCGGATGGGCAGATCCTGCATCAACATCGCGCAATAGAAGCGCGCGGCTTCCGGCAAGGCGCGGATCGCGTCCGTCACGTCGATGGTCAGATCAACCTGGCGCGCGTGGTTTGGATGTGATCCCCAGATGGCCATGGATTCCGGAATGTCGTCGTGGTCACCGTCTTCCAGGTAAGAATCTAGCGATGCGGCATGGAACCCGCCGTTGCGTTTTTCTGCCTTCGCGGCCTTGATCATCGCCGCGCATTTGTGGCGCAGGATGCGGTCGGTGAAGGTTTTGCGACAGGACTTTTCCGGATCGAAAGATTGGATGCGCGAGAGATAATCGAGCATTAATTCCTGCTCGATGTCCTCGATTTCCATTCCGGCCATGGTATGGTGCCGGAGCATTTGACGTGCGTGGTAACGGACTTGTGAAACGACATACGGATCGATGCCGTCGTAACGGTTTTGGCTCTTGCTCATTGTTTTCGCCTTTGTTTGCTTTGACGGCCACGCGGGCCGGACAAAGGGACTGGCGAAAACTCACTGGACGGGCTGATTTCTGGGGTTTTTTAGACGTCTAGAAATGCAAAAAGCCGCCTGTGCGGCGGCTTTACGGGGCAAAAATAATTTTGATTATTTTTCAAGGTATCCAGTGAAAATTCACCGGACGAACGGGTGATCCCGTCAGACGGTAAGGCCCAAATGACGGCGTTGTGCCTGCCAGTCGTCGGGGAAAGGCTGGAGCAGCTCGGATAGCTTCATGGTTTTTGGCTGGGTGCCATTTAAAATCATTTCCTTAATATCTGGCGCAAGGAGGTTGAGACGCAGGATGCGCGAAACGTAGGACGGATTGATTTCGTTCTCCAAAGCCAGATGGTCGATGTTCTTTACTTTGCCCGTTTCCAGCCATCGGCTCCATTTATGAGCGCGGGCAAGTGCTTTCAGCAGAGTGTCGTCCTTCTTCGGCGGATTGACGAATGGCGCTTCGCCTTCGGTGGGCGGTACAATCAGATAACGCCGCCCGAATTTTTTGGTAAAATTCACTGGCACGCTGATATTGATGACGTTGCCATCAAGAGAGATCATGGCTTTGTTCATGCGGCCTCCTTGTTTTTGTTCTTATGGATGTATTCGACATCGCGGATGAGGCTGTTCAAACCTTCGGCATAGATACGGATATCGATGCGATCGGCATTGACGATGATTTTTTCGATCAACAACCCCAAAAGCCGCGCTTGTTCGAGCGGGAATAATTCATCCCAGATCAAATGGAGGTTCTGCAGTGCGTCACGCACTTGCTGTTCGGTGATGCTGTGATCCTCTTTGATGGCTTCCCGCCAGACCCGCACCATCATTTCCGGTGTGCAGATCGCAAAGCGAATTTGATTGAGGACAATGTTTTCAAGCTCTCCGGCGGGAACAGATCCTATGGGACAGTCCTCGCACTCGTTTTTCAGGTGCGCGCTTGGTTTGTAATATCTGTAAAGCCTGCCGTTTGCCTTCTTCGTATAAGTCGGTGTCATGACCGATCGACATCCGCCGCAAACCGCCAGCCCTTGTAACAACGATGTTGACATGCCCCGTGTGCGTATCCCGCGTTTGCGTGGGCTTTCCTGCATGACCGAGCGAACCTTTTCCCAAAGGGCATGATCGATGATAGCCTTATGTTGCCCAGGATAATTATTGCCCTTGTGGTTGATCTCACCGAGATAAGTGCGGTTCTGTAGAATTTTATAAATAAAACCCTTTGTGATCGTCCGACCGCCGCGATCTTTGCCGTTCTGACTGATCCAGTGTTTTGTCCGGTGGCCTTGATCCCGTAGTTCTTTCGCCAGCAGCGTCATCGACCGTAAGATAACAAAACGCTCAAACATCAAACGCACCAGCTGCGCTTCCTGCTCATGGATTACCAGCTTCTTATCCTTTGTTTCGTATCCAAGCGGCGTGATGCCGCCCATCCACATGCCTTTGCGCTTTGTCGCAGCCACTTTGTCACGAATACGTTCCCCGATGACCTCACGCTCGAATTGCGCAAAGGACAGCAAGATGTTGAGCGTCAGCCGTCCCATAGAGGTGGTAGTGTTGAATTGCTGGGTGACGGAAACAAAGCTGACATTGTGTTTGTCGAAAAGATCAATCAGCTTGGCGAAATCGGAAAGCGCACGCGACAGACGGTCAACCTTATAAACCACGACCACGTCAATCAGGCCGTTTTCGATATCACGCATGAGTTTTTTGAGCGCAGGACGATCCATAGATCCGCCGGAAAAACCGCCATCGTCGTAATATTCCGGCACCAGCGTCCAGCCCTCGTGACGCTGCGCGTTGATATAGGATTCTCCGGCCTCGCGCTGGGCGTCGAGGCTGTTGAATTCCATGTCGAGACCTTCTTCGGTGGATTTGCGCGTATAAATCGCGCAGCGAATTCTTTTCTTGGTTTCTGTCATGCTTTCTTCCTTTGATGACTCACCAGGCCGAAGAATACGGGGCCTGACCAGTTCGTGCCTGTGATCTCGCGCGCGATTTGAGAAAGGCTTTTATAACGCGCGCCCTTGTATTCGAATCCGTCGGCAAGGACTGTCACCCGATGTTCGATGCCGTGATGGATGCGCACGAGCTTGGTGCCAACAACAGGGAGATGCCGACCTTCGCCACGCGGCTTGCGGAGATTTTCCGAAAGACTTTCTTTGGCGTATCGCTCAAGTCGTTTTTCGATAATGTCGCTATCGACGTTGTAGGCGATTTCCTGCAGGCGATAGGCCAGACGCTTGACCAGGTAAGGCTTGTTGTATTTCGGAGCTTGAGATTTAAAAAGCTCCTCCCACATTGCCGCCAGCTCGCCCATGGGCATTTGCGGCAATGCCGTTATTCTTGCTAACATATTGGTTTTCATCAATTATTTCCTTCATTTTGGCTCTTTCCATGAATGCTTCCTGGCGGTCTGAAGTCCAGTGAATAGTCTCTCTTGTCAGCGGTTTTGAGCTTTTCTAGGCGGCGGATGATGCCACGGCTGAGGATCAGGCCGATTTCAGCCATACGCTCGTGTGCAGACATCAGGGTGGGGTCTAGTCCGTTCATCGCAACCTCCGTATTGTTGGTGGTTGTTACATACGGAATGCAAAGGGGAAGTGTCGGGATAAGTACGGTATTGACAGCGATTTTTCTTGAAATAAGATAATCAAACCTAATAAATATAAGGCTCATCATAAGGAGATTCGCATGGCAACAAATCCACCCAAAGGCGATGGTCACCGCAACGGCGCGGTGCGCGATCGTTCCCAAGTCCTCAATACCAAAACAGGTCATTACACCAAGCGTGATGATGACACGGGCCGCTTTATGGATGTGAAGTCGGACGGCGGAAAATTCAAAGGCGTGAGAACCGAGAAGACGAAAAAATGAAAGCGCTGAAAAAACTACCGAGCGGGGGAAACCTAACGCCTGTACAAGA
Organism: Bdellovibrionales bacterium; assembly: GCA_050248075.1. Lineage (GTDB taxonomy): Bacteria > Pseudomonadota > Alphaproteobacteria > UBA9219 > UBA9219 > JBFWTA01. The sequence continues at coordinate 6,689 of JBFWTA010000067.1, forward strand.
AACCATGTTGCGCACGATCACCGCGTTCATGGATCGTCGTGGTCTTGCGCCCACGGTGCAGGAGTTGGCAACCATCCTTTCAATCCAGCCACCCAGTGCTTATGAGCTGCTGGGACGGTTGGAAGAAAAAGGCTATATCCAGCGTGAGCCACGCAAGGCGCGCACGATGACGGTGGTAAAAGATTTCACACCGCGCACGCGCCAGATGATCAATGTTCCGATCATAGGTCGCGTTGCGGCGGGTGCGCCGATTTTGGCAATCGAAAATAAAATTGGTGAGATCATGGTCGATGCCATGATCGCGCGCGGCAATTGCTTTGCGCTTCAAGTGTGCGGCGACAGCATGATCGATGTAAATATTAATGACGGCGACTATGTTGTCGTTCGTCAACAACAGCTTGCCGAGTCTGGTGACATTGTGGTTGCCATGCGCGACGGGGAAGCGACCGTAAAACGGTTGTTTATAGCGGATGAAAAAATCGAATTGAGGCCCGAAAACAAAAAACTGAAACCAATCATCATCAGCCATGACGATGACTTCTCGATTGTGGGAAGGGTCGTCAGCGTTTGTTCCAGAGCCGATCCTATCAATCAGGCAAAGGAGCAACAGGATGGCGACATATTCCCTTAATAAATTTGCACAACCGGATATTCTGAAGAAGATAAAGGACGAGAATCTTTTGCAATTCTTGTCCCCGTACACCTCTTATTTGGAGGGGCGCGGGTTCAAGCCGAAAGTGAACGGCAGCGCACAGATCGATTACGATCTGCTCTGCCGGATTCTGATGCAGCCGACCGAGGGCATACCGCCAGACATGGTGGATGCCCTCTTTTTTGTTCATGAGGTTGCGGACGACGAAATGTACGACGAGCTGCTGGAGATGGCGAAGACCGGAAACGTCACCGTTCCTGCCGATTGCACACCCGCTGACCTCGCAGTGCTGTTGTGGCTGAAAGACCCAGAGTTGATCAAAAAATCACACGCCGAGGCACTGATGATGAAGCCGAAGAGCTTCAACAGCTTCCAGTCTGAAAAGGGCAAGGGTAAAAAACCAAACCTTTCTAGCGGCAATGTTTCCAGCCTCGAAAGCCTCATGGACGTGTGGTTCGAGCAGAATAAACGTGGCAAGGGCTGCAAAGTTTTGTCATTCGATATGGATGATGAGAATAAAGTTTATTTCCTTGTGCGCCATGGCATGCCGTTTAAGCGCGAAGGCAAAATCGAAGATGGTGAAACGGGCAGCGTGTTCTACCGTCCTGAATTCCACGATGTTGTCATTTACGACATTGAATCCAACGAGCTTCAGATCTTCAATAAGTCTGGCGGCAAGAAAGAACGGGCGATGTATCTCTCTGCTTTCGGGCAGATATTTTTCAACGATGCAGAATACTTCCCCAACGAGGATAAATTTACGCTGCAGCCGCTGCTCGACGATGGAGTGAATTCCTTGAGCTGCCTTGACATTGACGGCCTCGCGGAGGTGCGTCTGACAGAGGTGCAGTTGTTATTCCGAGGGCCGTACAATGACCGCACGATCCTGCGTTCCAAAGACATCTTTAAGTCATTGCAAAGCCGCAGTCGTAATTTCCCAGACTACGGCAACCTCGTTGCTGCCAGTTTCCAGGTGAAGTTCGATGGCAGCTCGAAGCCGCGCACGGTGAAAATTAAGACCCCAAATATCGCCAGCTTCGATCGGAAAGAAGATGCGCATATCATCGAACAATGGATGAAGGCGCGTGGTTTTATCAAACCACAGGATGTGGCGACTGACGAAGATCATGACGAGGTGGTGGCGTATGTTGCAGAAGCAGCCGTGGCATAAATTAAGCCAACTTCTCGGTGCGCGCGGCGTAAAGGTGGATTGGACGGGTTTCCCTGAAAATCTGCTAAAGCCGACGAACGAACTTGCAGAAACGTTTCCATGCGCAGGCAGATGTGGTGGATACATGGATGTGGTCAAACACAACGATGGCCAGCATATCGGTGTGTGCGCTTCCGGCTGCGATAAGCGGTCGTTGCAAAAGAAAGACCTAATCATTCATTATCCTGACACCACTGCCATTTTTTCTGGTCTTGGGCAGGCATTCGGTATCAGTGCGGCAAGCCATGCAATCATCGACGGCATTCCGGCGTGTTGGCAGATCGGGGATTACAATCCTTCCGCCAGTTACCGTTTTCCCGTAGCAACTTTGTTTGACTCGCAGGCAAGCAGAATCGAGCGTGCGATTGGTCAGCTCGCCGCCAGGTATAAAAACCCGTTCTTTGTCCTCTTGCCGTCCGCGTCTGCCGTAACGCAATCTGTCCAAGATGTCGCTCTTCGAAATGGGTGCAAAGTGTTCGCCTACGAAGATCTGATTGAATTCGCCAATAATTCTATTCAGGTCAGGGGAATGGCCGCCAATATGCTTGCCGATATTTCTGCTGGTTGGATTAAACACATCGATGGTGCGCATGGAGAGACGCGCTTCCCGACGCCTGCAGGCGCGACATGGGGTGAGATTGTGCTGGAATTCACTGCCGACGAGATGGTTACTGTGTCCTGCAAGAACCAAGGGCATAAGCAATACAGTGCCGAGGATTTCCAGATGCGCGATAAGCGCACGAAGAAGCCGAAGAAATCATGGAGCTTCCTGAAACTCCTGGCGGTGGCTAACGGCAATATGTCGGTCGACGATATCGAAAAGGTAAAAAAGACCAAGCAGGAAGTCTCGGCCAATCTCCAGCAATTGTTTCAGATTCTCGACGACGATCCGATTGTATGGGTGAATGAGGACACGGCCTATAAAACCAAATTCATTATACGGGGCGGCGACAAATTAACTCTGGCAGGCAAAGCACGAAAAACCGCTGCCGCCTAAATCTTTGAAATCTCATGACTGAAACCTGTGAACATGGAAGCAATCGGTACGGAGGTTTCAGAGAGAAAATGCCCGTAGAGAGAAAAACGGGCTGAAAATCACCCGCATCATCCGCAGCCTTGTCAGGAGGTTTGTTCCGAACATGTTGCGGGAATTGGGCTTTTCCCGACGACCCTCAAAAAGATAGAGGGTCGGTTTTTAGAATAATGGCGGAGACAGAGGGATTCGAACCCTCGATACAAGTTTACCCTGTATAGCGGTTTAGCAAACCGCCGCCTTCAGCCACTCGGCCATGTCTCCAGTGATTAAAGATAAACAGTTTTTTCTGCCTGGGGACAAGCGAAAAACTAGCCGGCCCGTCAAATTTCCCCGTTCGAAAAGCGGATTTCTGCATAAATAACAGTGCCGTATAAGGATGTGCAGGGCGGCCAGGGGTTCGGTCGGCCTTCGAAACTGTTTTTCCCGCATCGTGTCGGAATGCGCGAAGATGGGGCTGTAGCGGATCGGGGAAGCTGCCAGGAGAGAGGCCGGCCCGCGGGTTCCGGGGATAGCTTGGCCTATGGTCCGGT
>JBFWTA010000068.1:0-10074 GCA_050248075.1 Bdellovibrionales bacterium
TATGCGCCGCTCACGGAACAGGTGAAGCGCACGCCGCTGCTCATCATCCCGCCATGGATCAATAAATTCTACATCCTCGACCTGCGCGAAAAAAATTCGTTCATCCGGTATCTGGTGGCGCAGGGCCATACCGTGTTCTGTATTTCCTGGGCGAACCCGGATGGAAGCTTTGCCCACACAGGTTTCGACGCCTACATGTTCGACGGCGCGCTGACGGCCATGCGCGAGATAAAGCGCGTCACCGGTGAAGACAGCGTTAACACCGTCGGCTACTGCATCGGCGGCACTCTACAGGCCATGATGCTGGCTTATTTGAAGGCGACAGGCTCTGAAGGTCCAACTCCGCTTGAAACAGACGACATTCCCCATGTCGCCTCCGCTACCTATCTCGTCGCCCTTACCGATTTCTCGGAACCGGGCGATATCGGCGTCTTTATCGACGAGGATCAGGTCAGCGCGCTCGAAGCCCGCATGAAAGAAAAAGGTTATCTCGAAGCCGCGGCGATGAGCACGACCTTTAATCTTTTGCGCTCGAACGACCTCATATGGTCCTTCGTCATCAACAATTACCTGCTCGGCAAGGAGCCGTTTCCGTTTGACATCCTGTACTGGAATTCGGATTCCACCAACCTGCCCGCCGCGATGCAGAGTTTTTACCTGCGCAAATGCTATCTCGAAAACAAGCTGGTTCAGCCGGGCGGCTTGACGATGAAAGACGTACCCATCGACCTGCGCAGCATCGACACGCCATCCTTCCTGCTGTCGACCCGCGACGACCATATCGCGCCGTGGCATTCAACCTATGCCGCGACCCAGATTTACAAAGGCCCGGTGACATTCGTGCTCGCCGGCTCGGGCCACATCGCCGGCATCATCAACCCGCCCGTCGTCGGCAAATACGGCTACTGGACGAACGGCACTCTGCCTGCCGACCCCGACGAATGGCTGGCGCAGGCCGAGGTGCATAAAGGCTCGTGGTGGCCGGAATGGCTGCAATGGCTGGCGCCCTATGCGGGTGAGGAAGTTCCAGCGCGCGAAGTCAAAGACGGCATCGAGAACGCGCCGGGGAGTTATGTGAAGATGCGGGCGGGGTAAAAAACGGTATTCAACGTATTGCTCGTCCGTCTACAGTGCGTTTAGTTTCATCAACAGATTGGTTCCTATCATTCCCTGGCGAATTCGGGGGGCGAGCGCCTCAAGCGATCCTTCTTCTCCGACATCAATTCGCACATGTCTGCCAAGAGGCCTTACCGATAAAATACTTTTAATAACGTTTAATACTTTCTTGCTGTCAGGGGGTGTCCAGCTTAGGCCCGGCGCTTCTATTCGCGTGAAGTGCGCCGACCACGATTTTTCTTTCCCGGCATCATAGGTCACGGTAATTCTTGCCTTATGCGGCCCCACGAGCTTCATGGGGTTACACCATCTGCGGTTATTACAAAGTTCTTGCTGAACCTGCATAAAGTCCACACGCTCAATATGGCGTGCTTTTCTAAAAAACAGCTGAGGTTTCTTGTGCGCATTTGAACTATTACGAGAATTTACCTCTCGCAATCCAGCATCAAGTTCATCGTAAATACGCCGCACATCCAAATTAATAGCAGATTGAGTTTTTGATTCGGTTAATGGCTGCTGGCTGGCAACGGACATTCGCCTCTCCTAATCCATTCTTTTAAAAATGCAAAATACAACTAGTATTACTCAAGTATAAAATCAATCGGTTTTGTATAATTATAAAACCACATCAAACGAACGTTGCCTGTGCGCATTCGAATTACGGTTAATGCGAAGCCGATGCCGCCGGCATCGCCTGGCCGCTTTCCTTCAACTGCCCCGCCAGCTGCGCGCGCAACCGGGCCAGTCCGTCGCCGCTGCGCGCTTCGGCTCGGGCGACCAGCAAAGCGTCGGTGTTCGAGGCGCGCAGAAGCCACCAGCCGTCATCGGTCATCACGCGCACGCCGTCGATATCGATCATTTTGGCGCCGGCCTGTTTCAGCCGCGCCTTGACTTCATCCACCAACGCGAATTTCCGCGCCTCATCGACATGAAAACGCATTTCCGGCGCCTCCATCATGCGCGGCATCGCGTCGCGCCATTCCGCAAGCGTCTTATCGGAATTGCCGAGCAGCGTGAGCAAACGCATCGCGCCGTAAATGCCGTCGTCGAAACCGTGATTGTCGCGAAAACAGATGTGGCCGCTCATTTCTCCGCCCAGCGGCGCGCCGGTTTCGATCATCTTGGCCTTGATCAGCGGATTGCCGGTTTTCCACATCACCGGCTTGCCGCCGAGGCGCGCGATTTCGTCGAACAGAACCTGCGATGCCTTCACATCCGCCACCACCGGCGCGCCGGGATGGGTTTTGAGAATTTCATGCGCATAGATGGCAAGCAGCACATCGCCCATCAGATCGCGCCCCTGCCCGTCCACCGCGATAATGCGGTCGGCATCGCCGTCGAAGGCAATGCCGAGATCGCATTTGTTCTTTTTCACGCAGGCCTGCAGATCGGCGAGGTTCTTCACATCGCTCGGGTCCGGGCTGTGATTGGGAAAGCGCCCGTCGATTTCGTCGTACAGCAAGATATGCTTGCCCGGCAGTTTCGCCGTAATGCGCCGCACGATCTCGCCCGACGCGCCGTTGCCGCAATCCCAGGCGATGGTCAAGGCCTTCGTTGTTTTATAATTTTCCAGCAGCATCGCCACATAATGATCGCGGATGTCGACCTCTTCCGAGCTTCCCTGGCCGGCGGCATAATCGTCCTTCGCCGCCAGCGCCGCCATGTCCTTGATACGCTGGCCGTAAATCGGCCCGCCGCCCGGCAGATTACGGTTCATCAGCATCTTGAAACCGTTCTGGTCCGGCGGGTTGTGCGAACCGGTCACCATAATGCCGGCATCGGTCTTTAGATGCTGGGTGGCAAAATAAAGCATCGGCGTCGGGCCGCAGCCGATGCGTTCCACCGTGAGGCCCGTGGACATCAGCCCTTCCACCAGCATTTTTTCGAAATCCGGCGAATGCGTGCGGCCGTCGTAACCCACCGCGATCCGCTTGCCGCCCGCGCGCACGACCACCGTCCCCAACGCGCGCCCCAGCGCCGCTGCGTCTTCCATCCGCAGGTTTTTGCCGACGGTGCCGCGAATGTCGTATTCGCGAAGAATAACGGGATTGAATGAATGTGGCATATGCGGTTTGTCCATTCCAATTATGGCGAGAATGCGGGCGGATAAGACGGATATTTTGCCAGCCCGTCAAGCATCGCAGGGTCGCAAGCCGGGAACGGGGAAAATTCCATCATTTGCATTATCCTTACCTTTTAGACCAAACAACTTCCCCAATAAAAAATGCATTTTAACTATAGAATCTTGTTGATTGATCCCACGCGATATGTTGGATTATTCCCGCTTCGCAAGAAGCGTCTGTACGGCGGAACGGCCCATCAAGCCCGGGATTATGGGATCAACCGCGTCGACCGTTCAGGCTGGCTGCATGCCGCCGACTCCGTTGTATCCATGGGAGTTGCGGGAAGCGCGCGCTTCTTTCTTTTTAACGAGTTGGTTCGAGAATGACAACGTACGAATAAATAAATGAAACGAATAAAACGCCTTACCGCCGCGGGGATTTAGTGCGATCCAGAACCAGACGGTAGCCCTGGAAATTTTCCTGCTGCAGGAAACGTGCGACGCGGCCGATGGTCGTGACGCTGACGCCGGTCATATCGTGAATATCGCGATAGGAATGCTTGCCTTCGTCCAGCAGCCGCGCGACCCACCAGCGGTCGGCCAGATCGACGATTTCCTTGGGCGTACAAATATCGCGCAAGAACCGCCGCGCCTCGTCCACCGTGCGCAACTGAAGGAAAGCTTCGCCGAGGTCTCTTTCCGCCTTGACGCGGGCGGCGTCTTTTTTGGTGTTCGGTTTATTCATCGACTGTGCTCCCGACTCACTTTTAGACTATTTCCTGATACAGGGAATAGCCGAAACACAGACATTGTCGCATCATGAGTCTTCTAAGACGAATTTCGTTACTCCCTGTTCCACATACGAAGACGCCATAACCACAAAATAGCCGTTAAATCAATTAGTTATAAAATTTTCGAAAAAGAACAAAAATAGAACTTGCAATCGGAAAACGGCGGGTATAAAAGAGAACAAATCAGAAACATCGTTCCTTCCCTCCCATTGCCCGCCACCGTTAAATAGAGGAGAGTTTCATGGCCCGTAACAGCAACCTCCATATCGTCGAGAAAGAAAGCAAGGAAGACAAAATGGCCAATGCCGACAAGCAAAAAGCCCTGGACGCCGCGCTGAGCCAGATCGAGCGCGCTTTCGGCAAGGGCTCGATCATGAAACTCGGCACGCATGCCGAGGGCATCGAGATCGAGACCATCTCGACCGGCTCGCTCGGGCTGGATATCGGCCTCGGCATTGGCGGGCTGCCGCGCGGACGCATCATCGAAATCTACGGGCCGGAAAGCTCGGGCAAGACGACGCTGGCGCTGCATGTCATCGCCCAGGCGCAAAAGACCGGCGGTAATTGCGCCTTCGTCGACGCCGAACACGCTCTCGATCCCGTCTATGCCCGCAAACTTGGAGTCAACATCGATGATCTACTCATTTCCCAGCCCGACGCCGGCGAACAGGCCCTCGAAATCGCTGACACTCTCGTACGTTCCGGGGCCATTGATGTTCTTGTGGTCGATTCGGTGGCGGCGCTGGTGCCGCGCGCAGAGCTCGAAGGCGAGATGGGCGACAGCCACATGGGGCTCCAGGCACGCCTGATGAGCCAGGCGCTGCGCAAGCTGACGGGCTCCATCTCCAAGTCGAACTGCATGGTCATCTTCATCAACCAGATCCGTATGAAGATCGGCGTCATGTTCGGCAACCCCGAAACCACCACCGGCGGCAACGCGCTTAAATTCTACGCTTCCGTCCGTCTCGACATCCGCCGCATCGGCGCGATCAAGGACCGTGAAACCGTGGTCGGCAACCAGACCCGCGTCAAAGTTGTCAAGAACAAGCTCGCGCCGCCCTTCCGCGTCGTCGAATTCGACATCATGTACGGCGAAGGCATATCGAAAGTCGGCGAACTCATCGACCTCGGCGCGCAGGCCGGGGTGGTCGAGAAATCCGGGGCCTGGTTCTCCTTCGACGGCGAACGCATCGGCCAGGGCCGCGAAAACGCCAAGCAATACCTCCGCGAGCATCCCGATGTCGCCGCGGCGATCGAGAACAAGGTTCGCGCCAATGCCGGGCTCGTGGCCGACGCCATGATGGCCGGACCCGAAGGCGATGAAGGAAAAGACGACGACGAGGACTAGACGTCTTGCCTGCCTCTCAACGCCCTCCGGAGCGCAAGCCCGGAGGGCGCCGAAGCCCCTCTTTTGAAACCTGCAGAACTCCGGCCGTTCCCTGCCGCCTGCGGCGCATTTTCGAAGGCGGGGGGATGGCTCAGCAAGGCGCCACGCGTGGTTCCCCTTGCTGAACCAACCCCTCCCCTGAAGACCTTCCCCGTTCTCCTCCTGGTTGGAGAACGGGGAGGGATTTTTACGGAGACGGCGGCGCGCCTTTCGCCGCCAGATCGTCCAGCGCCAGATTAAGTTCCAGCACATTCACGCGCGGCTCGCCGAAAAATCCCAGCATGCGGTCATGCGTATGCTTCGCGACCAATGCGGCGACGTCCGTTTCCGGCAAATTCCGCGCCCTGGCGACACGGGAGATCTGAAACTGCGCGGCGGCGGGCGTGATATGGGGGTCCAGCCCGCTGGCGGACGTCGTCACCAGATCCACCGGCACCATGCGGCTGCGCTCCACACGCAGCGCATCCGCCCGCTGCTTGATACCATCGACAAAGGCGCGGCTGGTGGGCCCCAGATTGGAACCGCCCGAACTGGCGGCGTTATAGGGATCGATGGACCCGCCCGCATCCATCGTGCGCGATGGACGGCCGAAAAAGTATTTCTCGTCCGTAAAGGACTGGCCGATCCGCTCGGAACCCATCACCCTGCCGCCGCGTTCGATCAGGCTGCCTTTTGCCTGATGCGGGAAAAGGACCTGGGCAATAAGGGTTATGCCGAGCGGATAGGCAATCCCCGTCAGCAATGTCAGAAGCGCGATCAGGACCAGGGCGGCGCGGAGCTGGGCAAAAAACATCGCGTTACACCCTTGCCAGCCCGAGGAAAACGATCGTTAGATCGATCAGCTTGATGCCGATGAACGGCACGATCACGCCGCCGGCGCCGTAAATCAGCAGGTTGCGGAACAGCAGGCGGAACGCGCTTACCGCCCTGTACCGCACCCCCCGCAAGGCCAGTGGAACGAGAAACATGATGATCAGGGCATTAAAAATAATCGCCGACAGGATCGCACTCTGCGGCGAGGCCAGATGCATGACATTGAGCGCGTTCAACTCCGGATAAAAAGCCGCGAACATCGCTGGGATAATGGCAAAATATTTCGCCACATCGTTCGCGATCGAAAAGGTCGTCAGCGCCCCGCGCGTGATAAGCAGCTGCTTGCCGATCATCACAATCTCGATCAGCTTGGTCGGATCGCTGTCGAGGTCGATCATGTTGCCGGCCTCGCGCGCGGCCTGCGTGCCGGTCTGCATCGCGACCCCCACATCCGCCTGCGCCAGAGCGGGTGCGTCGTTGGTGCCGTCGCCGCACATCGCCACCAGCTTGCCCCTGGCCTGCTCCTCGCGGATAAGCCTCAGCTTGTCCTCCGGCGTCGACTGGGCCAGGAAATCGTCCACCCCGGCCTCGGTCGCAATGGCCGCGGCCGTGAGCGGATTGTCGCCCGTGATCATCACGGTGCGAATGCCCATGCGGCGCAGTTCCGTAAAACGCTCGCGCATGCCGCTTTTGATGATGTCCTTAAGGTGAATCAGCCCGAGCAAACGTTCGCCCCTGATGACAGCCAGCGGCGTGCCGCCGGCGCGCGCGATACGGTTGGTGATCGCCTCAAATTCCGGCGTCACGCGCATATTCGGGTTACCGGTTTTCTCGCGCAGGTAATTCGCCACGGCATCCACCGCGCCCTTGCGGATCGACAGCGCGCCGACATCGACGCCGCTCATGCGCGTATGGGCGGAAAAGGGCACGGTGACCGCGCCAGCCGGCGCCTTGTCGACGGCGGCGACCGCATATTTTTCACGCGCCAGAACGACAATCGACCGCCCTTCCGGCGTTTCGTCGCTGAGCGAGCCGAGATGCGCGGCTTCCGCCAGATCCTTCATCTCCACGCCCGGCAACGCCACAAATTCCGTTGCCTGCCGGTTACCGAGCGTAATGGTCCCCGTCTTGTCGAGCAGCAGCGTATCCACATCGCCCGCCGCTTCCACCGCGCGGCCCGACATCGCCAGCACGTTGAACTTGATCAGCCGGTCCATGCCGGCGATGCCGATGGATGACAGCAGCCCGCCGATGGTGGTCGGAATAAGCGTCACGAACAACGCCGCCAGCACGAACACAGGTATGTCGCCGCCCGCATATCCCGCAAAAGCCGGGATGGTCATTACCACGAACAGGAAAATCAGCGTCAGCCCGGCGAGAAGAATGTTGAGCGCGATCTCATTGGGCGTCTTGTGGCGCACCGCCCCCTCGACCAGCGCGATCATGCGGTCGATAAAGCCCGATCCCTGCCCGGCGGTAATCCTGACGACGATCCAGTCCGACAGCACCACTGTCCCGCCCGTTACCGCCGAACGGTCGCCGCCGCTTTCGCGAATGACGGGCGCAGATTCGCCCGTGACGGCCGATTCATTGACAGACGCCGCGCCTTCCAGCACTTCGCCGTCGCCCGGTATCGTGTCATGCGCCTCGACCAGAACCAGATCGCCCGCCTTAAGCGTAAGCGCGGATACCATGTCATACGCGCGCGCGCCGGCCTGCCGCAGCCGCTTGGCTTTCGCGTCGGTGCGCGTGCGGCGCAGAGCATCGGCCTGTGCCTTGCCGCGCCCTTCCGCCACCGCTTCGGCGAAGTTGGCGAACAGGATGGTGAACCACAGCCAGCCGACGATCTGCACATTGAAACCGATATCGGCCTTGAACGCCGCAAGATCGCGGATCAGCAGAACCGTCGTGAACGCCGCCACCACCTCGACCGCAAACATGACCGGATTGCGGATCAGGCAGCGCGGATCGAGCTTGCGCACGGCGTTCTTCAACGCCGTGGAAATAATCTCCTGCCTGAGCCCCGCGACCGGGTCCCGCGTGCGTTTTATGTTGGCGGCAGCTGGATTCATGGCATTTCTAAAACAGGGTTCCGGAATTCATGGCGATATGCTCGACGATGGGGCCCAGCGCCAGCGCCGGAAAAAACACCAGCCCCCCGACAATAAGAATAATCCCGGTCAGCAGGCCGACGAACAGCCCGTTATCGGTTGGGAAGGTGCCGGGCGACGGCGCTACCTTCTTTTTACCCGCCAGCGACCCGGCCACCGCCAGCATCGGCACGATGACGCCAAAGCGCCCGATCAGCATCGCGAGCGCTGTCGTGAGGTTGTAAAAAGTGGAATTGGCATTGAGCCCGGCAAAGGCGCTGCCGTTATTGCCGCTGGCCGAAGTAAAGGCATAAAGAATTTCCGAATAGCCATGCGGGCCGGCATTGCCGATGCCCGCAAGCCCCGCCGATGTCGACAGCGCCAGCGCCGTGAAACCGAGATTCGCGAAAGGCAGCGCCAGCAAGGCCAGCATGGTCATCTTGATTTCCCGCACTTCCAGTTTCTTGCCGACATATTCCGGCGTGCGTCCGACCATTAACCCGGCGATGAACATCGCCACGATGGCGAACAGCAGCATGCCGTAAAGCCCCGACCCCACGCCGCCAAAAATGATCTCGCCAAGCTGGATGTTCAGCATCGTCACCAGCCCGCCAAGCGGCGTCAGGCTGTCATGCATGGTGTTGACCGCGCCGCTGGAGGCGTCGGTGGTCAAGGAAGAAAACAGCGCCGAACCCGCCATGCCGAAGCGGACCTCCTTGCCCTCCATATTGCCCCCGGCCTGAAGATGGCTGGCCGCCTGGTCGATGCCAAGAGTGGCAAGGTTCGGGTTGCCGCCGCTTTCGGCGGTGTACAGCGTGACGGCGCCTGCCACCGCCAGAATGGCCATCACGCCGAACAGCGCCCAGCCCTGCATCGGATTGCCCAGCATGCGCCCGAAAACATTGGTCAGCGCCGCGCCGATGCAGATCATCAGGATCATCTGGATAAAATTGCTGATCGCCGACGGATTTTCATACGGATGCGCCGAATTGGCGTTAAAGAAACCGCCGCCATTGGTGCCCAGCATCTTGATGGCGATCTGCGACGCCACCGGCCCCTGGGCAATCGTTTGCCGCGCACCTTCCAGGGTCGTGGCCTCGACATAGCCGCCCAGATTCTGCGGCACGCCGAGCGCCACGAAAACCAGGGCCGCGACGACCGAAACCGGCAGCAGCACATACAGCACCGCCCGCGTGAGATCGGCCCGGAAGTTCCCGATGGTATGGAGCGAATGGCGGGCAAAGCCGCGGATCAGCGCAATAGCCAGCGCAATCCCGGTGCCCGCCGAAACGAAATTCTGCACCGTGAGGCCGGCCATCTGCACAAAATAACTTATCGTCGTTTCGCCGGCATAGGCCTGCCAGTTCGTGTTGGTGACGAAACTCACCGCCGTGTTAAACGCGACCAGCGGCGGCACACTATCAAGCTGTTGCGGATTGAAAGGCAAATAAGCCTGAAGCCGCTGCATTCCATACAGCAGGACGAAACCGGCCGCATTAAGCAACAGCATGTCCACCGCATAACCGGCCCAATGCTGTTCCTCCTCGGGATCGACGCCGGCGAGGCGATAGAATGCTTTTTCGACCGGCAGGAGTATTCTCGAAAGCCACACGCGCTGGCCGGTAAACACGCGGGTCATGTAGCCGCCGAGCGGTCGCGCAAGCAGGAAAACGGTGGCGAAGAAAACGGCGATTTGCAGAAATCCGTTCAGGGCCATCGCCGGTTCCTAAAACCGTTCCGGACGAAGCAAGGCATAGACCAGGTACCCGAACAATCCGACGGCGACAATGACGCCAAGAACAAGTTCAATCGTCA
>JBFWTA010000069.1:0-10007 GCA_050248075.1 Bdellovibrionales bacterium
GTTCACCCGCACCCATTTGCCTTCCAGCCGTGGATCGAGCGTGGTCTTTTCCCAATAATCGCCAAAATTATCGACCTGAAGACAGGACACGAGAAAGAGCACCAGGCCGACGGCAAACAGCTTTTTCATGCACCCCCCTGAGCCGCAAAGCGATGCGGCGGACTATGATTATAATGTAACATCTCGGAAGGCAGCAACCGCTTTCAGGAATCCGAGGGCTTGCCAGCGCGCTTGTCGGCGTCGAGCTCGAACCACAACGCGTTCAGCACGGCAAAAACGCAGGCAAGGGCCGATCCAAGTATCCAGCTGAAGTACCACATGAACCTCTCCTAATAGAGCTTGTCGCCGTGTTCCTTGATATAGGCCGCCGTCACCTTGCCACGCATCACGCGCAATACCCACGCGGTATAAAGCAGCACGATAGGCAGAACGGCGGCCGTGACGAAGGTCATGAGAACGAGCGTGGTGCGGCTGGACGAAGCATCCCAGATCGTAAGGCTTACATCGGGATCAAGCGAAGACGGCAGCAGAAACGGAAACATCGTCACGCCCGCCGTGCCGATCACGCCGATTTGAACCAGCGAACTGCCGATGAACGAAACGGCATGCCGCCGCGCCATGATTCCCCACAACGCCAGCCCGCTGCCCGCTGCGACCAGAAACGGCACAAGCAGCGTGACCGGATGCCGGGTATAATTATTCATCCAGACGCCGCGCGCCCGCTCCACCGTCTTGAGCAGCGGATTGGAAAGCCCGTTCGGATCGATCTCGCTCACGATGCGATAACCGTCCAGAAAGCTTCCCGCCCATAATCCCGCAAAAGTAAACAGCACGGGCGTGACGAGCGCCGTGACCACCACAACCTGGCAGGCCCGTTTGTGCACGGCCGCGTCGGTCTTGACCGCGAGCCACGTCGCCCCCTGCATCCAGATCATCGACAGGCTGATGACGCCGCACAAAAGCGCATAAGGATTCAACAGCTGAAAGAACGAGCCGTAATAGGTCATGCGCATCGTATCATCCAGCATGAACGGCACGCCCTGCAGCGCGTTGCCGAAGGCGACGCCGAAGATCACGGGCGGCACCGTGCCACTGACGACAAACGCCCAGTCCCAGAACAGCCGCCAGCGTTTGTCCGGCATCTTGCCGCGAAACGTAATGCTCACCGGACGCAGGATCAGCGCCGATAGAACGGCAAACATCGCCAGGTAAAATCCGGAAAACGCGATGGCGTACAGATACGGCCAGGCCGCGAACATCGCCCCGCCTCCCAGAATGAGCCACACCTGATTGCCTTCCCAGAACGGGCCGATGGTATTCAGAACCTGCCGCCGTTCCGTATCGTTACGCCCGACATAGGGCAGCAGCGACGCCGACCCGAGGTCGTAGCCGTCCGTCACCGCAAACCCCATCAGCAGCACGCCCAGAAGCGCCCACCATATGAGGCGCATCGTTTCATAATCAAACATTGGGCAGCCTCACTTCGGCCGCGGGGCCGAGCCGGATGTATTTGACCATCAGCATCACATCGACAATCAGCAGCGCCGTGTAAAAGACAAAAAACCCTCCCAGCGATGTCCAGACCTGCCCCGCCGATATCGAGGAAACCGACAGAAAAGTCGGCAGGATGCCGTCGATGCTCCAGGGCTGGCGCCCGACTTCGGCGACGATCCAGCCCAGCTCCGCCGCGATCCACGGCAAGGGCAGCGATACCAGCGCCAGTTGAAGATACCAGCGCTTTTTAGTAAGCATGCGCCGGCTCGCCAGATAAAAGCCGTAGGCGAACAGCGCGATAAAATAGAAACCGAGCCCCACCATGACACGGAAGCTCCAGAACAGCGTCGGCACGTTCGGCACCGTATCCGCCGCCGCCCTTTTGATCTGGGCATCGTTCGCGCGCGCGACATCGGGCGTATAGCGCTTGAGAAGGAGGGCGTAGCCGAAATCCTTGCTGTGCGCCTTGAAGGTTTCCGCCAGTTCCTCGTTCGTGCGGTCCTTGCGCAACCGGTCCAGCGCGTCATAGGCGATCATGCCGCTGCGAATGCGTTCCTCGCTTTTCGCGATCAGATCCACGACGCCCGGCACCGGCTCGTCGATCGACCGCGTCGCGACCAGCCCCAGCATCCACGGCACCTCGATCTTGAAATGCGTGGTATGGTTTTTCATGTCGGGAATGCCGAAAACGGTGAAGGCAGCCGGGGGTTTTTCCGTATGCCACATCGCCTCGATGGCGGCGATTTTCATTTTCTGGTTCTGGCTGGCCGTATAACCGCTCTCGTCGCCCAGCACCACGACCGACAACGCCGAGGCAAGGCCGAAGCTGAGCGCCACCGTCATCGACCGCTTCGCAAGCTCGACATGCCTGCCGCGCAGCAGGTACCAGGCGCTGACCGACAGAACGAAAATCGCGCCCGTCACATAACAGGCGCTGACGGTATGAACGAATTTGGCCTGGGCGACCGGATTGAATATCACCGCGGCGAAATCCGTCACTTCCATGCGCATCGTGTCGATGTTGAACACCGATCCCACGGGATTTTGCATCCAGCCGTTGGCGATGAGAATCCACAGCGCCGACAGGTTGCTGCCAATGGCAACCAGCGCCGTGCACAGGAGGTGCTGCAGCCGCGACAATCTGTCCCATCCGAAAAAGAACAGGCCGACAAACGTGGCTTCCAGGAAAAAGGCCACCAGCCCTTCGATCGCCAGCGGCGCGCCGAACACATCGCCCACGTAATGCGAGTAATAGGCCCAGTTGGTGCCGAACTGGAATTCCATCGTGATGCCGGTGGCGACGCCCATGGCAAAGTTGATGCCGAACAGCGTGCCCCAGAATTTTGTCATGTCGCGCCAGATCGGCCGGCCGGTCATCACCCAGACGCTTTCCATAATCGGCAGAAGCATGGAAAGGCCGATGGTCAGCGGAACAAAAAGAAAATGGTAGAGCGCGGTAACGGCGAATTGCAGGCGGGAAAGATCGACGACGTCCATAGAAGGCCTATCCTTGCGGTCCGAACAAATGACGCTCCTGCGCGCCCGGATCGATACGCGGCCTTTGCCCGCCGCCGAACAGAAATACCGATGCCAGGACGATCAAAATAACCTTGACGCCCAGAACGGCGGCAATCTCCGCGGCCAGTCTATGGGACCGAAAGAACTTCATGACTTGCTTTCCCTTGCGGTAAAGCCTTGCCGCATTTTGCAATGTGACAATCGGTTTTCTCCCGCTATATTACGCCCAATGCAAGCTTTTTTACAAAACGCCCACGCCTGGCTGCAAACCCACATAACCTTGTGGACCTTGCTGGGCTTCGCGGGCCAGTCGCTCTTCATGATGCGCTTCGTCTATCAATGGATCGCCAGCGAACGCGCGCGCAAAAGCGTCATGCCCGAGGCTTTCTGGTATTTCAGCCTCGGCGGCGGCATCATCGTATTCGTCTATGCCGTCCATCGCGAAGATCCCGTCTTTATCCTCGGCCAGGGCCTGGGCATCTTCATTTATCTGCGCAACATTTATTTCATATGGCGCCACCGGCTCGTCCTGGCCACGAAATAGATGTTCGGACGCCTGCCCGCGATTCCCGCCGCCTTAGTCTCGTCCGACGGCAAGCGGTTGCACGGCCGGGCCTATCTGTTCCTTGTCCTGCTCTGCCTCGCCTTCTTTCTGCCGGGCCTCACCGCACTGCCGCCGACCGACCGCGATGAATCGCTGTTCGCGCAGGCCAGCAAGCAGATGATCGAAACCGGAAACTTCGTCGATATCCGCTATCAGAACGAACCGCGCTATAAAAAACCGATCGGCATTTACTGGCTGCAGGCGGCGAGCGTCAAGCTGCTCAATCCGGGCCATCTCGACGAAATCTGGGCCTATCGCATTCCATCCGTCATCGGCGCGACCGTGGCGGTGGTCATGACGGCCTGTCTCGGCGCCTTTCTTTTCAGCCCGATGGCAGGGCTGCTGGCGGCAATCATGATGGCGGGCTGCGTCATCCTGAACGTCGAGGCGCGCATCGCCAAAACCGACGCCGCCCTGCTGGGCGTCGTGATGGTCATGCAATACGCGCTGGCGCGCGCCTATATCGCTAGGTCAACCCGTTTCATGGGCACCGGAATTTTTCTGGCGTTCTGGGGAGCGCTGGGCGCCGGCATCCTTCTCAAGGGCCCGATCATTCTGCTTATTCTCTTTTCCACTTTGCTGTGGCTGCGCCTAACCGAAAAAAATCTTTCCTGGTTCCGGGCCCTTAAGCCCGTCGCCGGCATCCCTCTCGCCCTGCTTTTAACCTTGCCGTGGTTTGCGGCGATCATGCTGGCCAGCCATGGCCAGTTCATTCAGCAATCCGCCGGCCACGATCTGCTCGGCAAGCTATGGCACGATCAGGGTCGCGGGCTTACGCCGCCCGGCTTGTATTTCGCGGCTTTTCTGCTGACCTTCTTTCCCTTTTCGCTCTGGGGATTTCTGGCAATACCCGACAGCTGGGCCGCGCGCCGCGAACCGGGCGTGCGTTTCTGCCTCGGCTGGATCGTGCCGGTGTGGATCGCCTTCGAACTCGCTTTCGCCAAGCTTCCGCATTACGTGATGCCGGTTTACCCGGCAATCGCCATGCTGGCGGCAAAAGCCATGCTGGACGGTTTTCCGGCGCTTGCCCGCCGGCGCTGGCTCGCGCCGCTGGCGACCGCGCTATGGATCATGACAGGCATGGGCCTCGCCCTTGCCGCCGCCCTGCTGCCGCATCTGGTCGAGAAAAAATGGAACACCGCGCTTATCGCGGCCAGCCTGGTACTGCTCATGGCGCAGGGCGCATGTCTCATGCTTTTTTTCCGCCGCCGGGAAAGCGGCGTTATGGTGATGGCCGCGGCGGCCCTTTTTTTCATAACGGCCCTGTTCGCCTCCGCGCTGCCGTATATAAGACCCCTGTGGATGTCGCGCGAAATCGTGGAGACGGCGGCTACCTACAACCAGTGCGCGGGAAAACCTCGCCTGGTTTCAAGTTATAACGAACCGAGCCTTGTCTTCCTGGCGGGCACCGATACGCTTCTTATCAATAACGGCGACGATATGGCCCGCGCCATGCGCGACAATCCCTGCCTCGTCGCCGCCGTTAAAGAACAGGACCGGCAATCCTTCATGCAGTCGTTTCCGGTTGAAAGCCGGCCTTTATATATAACGACCCTTCATGGCTTCGATCCGGGCCGCACACAGAAATCGGATGTCTCGGTCTATGTCTTTCTCCACGGCAAATGCGAACCATGATTCTCCCCCTGTCCCGCCTGACCTATTCCCGCCGCGTTTCGCTGGCGATGCTGATTTTCCTTATCTTCGAAGTTTTGCTGATGGCATTCGTCGACCGGCCGCTGTCGCTGCATCTGCGCGCCGTGGATGCGGACAATCGACCACTGATCGACTTCTTCCGCGCCTATACCGATTTCGGCAAGTCCGGCTGGTATCTGTGGCCATCCGGCATCGGCCTTATCATCTGCCTGGCCCTGGGCCACTGGCGTCAGGTCGCCGCGCCGCGCCGCAAGAAATTCCGTCATAATGCCAAAAAGTTCGGTTTCTTTTTTGCGGCGGTCGCCGCCTCCGGCATCATCACCGATATTCTCAAGCTGCTGTTCGGCCGCGCGCGGCCGGTTCTGCTGGACCGCGAAGGCTTTTACGGCTTCGATCCCTTTACCTTCGCCTCCGTTTATAAATCCTTTCCGTCCGGCCATACCACCACCGCCTTTGCGGTGGCCTTCGCGCTGATGGCGCTTTACCCCCGGGGACGCGTCTGGTGGCTGATCGGCGCCGTCAGCCTCGGCGTCAGCCGGGTCATGGTTAACGCGCATTATTTTTCGGACCTCTTCGCCGGCGCTCTGGTCGCGTTTCTCACGGTGGAAGGGCTGCGTTACCTTTTTGTCCGCAGACGCTGGCTATTTGAAAAACATGGTTTTTTTCCCATTGACAGGACGGCGCGCATGCGCTAGAAAGCGGTCATGACAAAAAACAAATCATCTGCCGGCAGCTGGATCGACAACCTCCGCAAGCTTATGGAAGACCGGGGCTACAATCCCCGCAGTCTCTCGCTGCGCGCCGGACTTAACGCCACCGCCGTCCGCGACATGCTGGAAGGCCGCAGTAAATTTCCGCGTTACGATACCGCCCGGTCCCTGGCGATCGCGCTGGACACCACCCCCGTTGCCCTGATGGGCGACGAGGACGGCCCCGGCATGCCGCCCAAAAACGTCCGGCTGGGCGACGATCTGGAGCTTCTCGTCGAAATCCTGACACGCCTTCAGGAAGTGGCCGAAGAAGAAAAAAAGGAACTTGCGCCCCGCGAGCTGGCCGCCATGGCGGCCACGATCTATCGCCGGGTGCGCGACAACGAAGAGCCCAAGAAAGGCCTCCGCGCTCATGTTCACGAGCTCATTAACTATGAGAACCTGCGCCGCAAGCGGGCCTAGGCATTAACCATAACATCCGGTCTCAAGGGTTAAAATTACCCTTTTTTGTTATTACCTATTTTTAGTTTCCAGGTTCGGTGATATGGTCGCGTCCATAGGCAAGGCGTGTATTTAAATAACCCGATTTGTAAAACGAGGTCATAATAATGAACGACCGGGGCGAAAAAATTGTAAGTCTGGCGCGCGAAATGCTGCGTACGGGGTATGTCGAAAATCCGGTGGTTCTGGCCGAAAAACCGCAAATCTCGCTGCGCGTTCTCTGCTTCGCCACCTTCATCGCCGCCCTCGGCGGCGGCGCCGTCACGGCGCTGACCAGCGAAACCCACCGCCCGCTTAACCGTTATGAAAAAGTCGAGCTGGATGCCCTCATTTTTTACGCCGCCCGCTTGAAAGGCCTGCCGGAAGACACCGTCCGCCGCAACCTCGAAAGCCATACCGGCCTCGCCGATTTCGGCGACTACACCGCACAGGATTATCGCGCAGCCAGAACCTATTTGCAGAGCCAGATACGCTAAAGCGAGCAGGTTTTCTCTTTTCCGCGCTCGGGACCTTGCCCTTGCGCCGCAAGGCGTGATTGCTCGTGTCTCGCTTCGTTGCCGGTATCCACCAGGCGTTTCGCGATTAATCGGGCCGCCTGGAAAAGAATAAACATATCTTGCCTGAAACTACCTGACAGCAATCTTTGTTCAACATAAGCGCCGTCGATTTTCGCCTGTTCTTCATAAGTGTTTTGCCGTCCGTCCCGTTTCTGCAGGATACTGTTCATGCCGACGATTCCCGGCGGAACGGCCAATACGCGGTCCCATCCCTCGGTCTGCGGAATCTCCATACACGGACGGGGACCGATAAGCGACATATCGCCATGCGCAACATTGACAAGTTGCGGAAGCTCGTCACAACCTATTTTACGCAGCCAGCCCGTGGACCGCAGAGGTCGAAAATTTTCGTCGAGAGTGCGTATCTTCATGCAGCCGAAGGGGCGGCCATTCAGTCCGTACCTTGTCTGAACAAACAGCCCCGGCATTCCGGATTCCAGATAGGCAAGCCCGGCTGCGACAAGTATCGGCAGACCAAAAAACGTTAACCCTACCCTGGAAACGGCAATATCGACGGCCCGCCGGACAGTAATTTTTTTCATATCCTATATTCGATCATAAAATATGCGCATTGTATGAACCAGTTCACGCGCAAATTCAAACAGTCACTTTAAAAGTTTTTTCCCTATTGATACAGGGTAATTCCCATGATATGGCGAAAGGAAAAGGAGACAAACATGAAAGCCTCTCGCCCTCTTCCCTCTGACCACGCTCACGGATTCAACGGCCTTGCCGATCTCGTCCTCAAGCTGAAACTCGATCTTATGCTGGGCCGGGAGGTTCTTTTCCGGAAACGGCTGCAGAAAGCCCTTGAAAACGCCCGGTGGCAAGGCCGGCGGGGCAGCTAAAACATTCCCTGTTCCAATAGCTTGGAATGAAAGTATTCCTTGCCTTGCGCCGCGACCTGAAACCGTGATTTAATTCGGCGAAAGAACGGGTTAGGAGATTTTTCGGAATGGCAACGGCTCAATACCTCCCGATCGCACTGACCGAAACTTCATACTACCTTCATGCATCGGAACTGAAAGAACTTGAAACGGTTATAGAAGTTCCCCTCGGCAACCTGCGTTACAAGATACGCTATGTCGCGAACGGCCAGATCATAAAACATGACGCGCCGCCGGTGCTCAGCCTGCATAGTGTCGTTACGCAGGCCCCGCCCTTGGCTACGTCCCCCGCCTCCAATCAGCCGTCCACGGCCGGCAGCAGCGGGACAAGCAATCCCGGACCCTTCATGCGTCCTTCCGCCCATAGGCAAAACGATTTACGAAGACCGGCCGACCGCCCGCGTCACCCGACCGATCTGGCGCCGGCAATTTCACAAGACGGTGCCCGGACTATACGTCACTTGCCCGCCCCTCGCTCCGGCGCCAGCCCCCGCGCCGCCCTCAAGCTCGCGCATGCAAAGGCTCCGCCGGTGCCCGCGCCGGTCCTCATGCCCTCCGCCCGGCGTCCCGACGAGGAGGCTTCCGAACATTTCCTGCGGATGCTGCATGCTGCGCATGATCTTGCCGCTTAACCTTAACGGCCGTGCGAATCTCTTTTAGGTTACTTCTTTCCCTCATTTACAAGCCGGGGGCCGGACTGATATAGCATCGAGCGTCTTAACAGGTTGATACAGGCAGGCGATGAAACTGATTGCGGGCAACAGCAACCGGCCTCTCGCGGAAGCGATAGCGCAAAATCTGGGCATTCCCCTCGCGCAATCGAGCATCCGTCACTTTTCCGATATGGAAGTATTCGTTGAAATCCTCGAAAACGTACGCGGCGAGGATACCTTTATCATCCAGCCGACCTCGTTTCCCGCCAACGATACATTAATGGAACTGCTGATTTCCATCGACACGCTGCGCCGCGCTTCGGCCCGCCGCATCACGGCCGTGATGCCCTATTTCGGCTATGCCCGGCAGGACCGCAAAACCGGCCCGCGCACCCCCATCACCGCCAAGCTGGTGTCCAACCTTATAACCGTATCCGGGGCGCATCGCGTGCTTACCCTCGACCTGCATGCCGGACAGATCCAGGGATTTTTCGATATTCCGGTCGATAATCTTTATGTCGCCCCGGTTTTCGTGCGCCATATCCGCGATACGCTGTCGGTGCAGGGCAAGATGCCGGAGGGCCTTACCATCGTATCGCCCGATGTCGGCGGCGTCGTGCGCGCCCGGGCGCTGGCGAAAAAGCTCAACGCCGACCTCGCCATCATCGACAAGCGCCGCGACAAGGCCGGCGAATCCGAAGTGATGCACATCATCGGCGACGTGCAGGACCGCATCTGCATTCTCGTCGACGACATCGTCGACAGCGCCGGAACGCTCTGCAACGCCGCCCGCGCGCTGATCGATGCCGGGGCCAGATCGGTATCCGCCTATGTCACCCACGGCGTCTTCTCCGGCGAAGCCGTCAAGCGCATCGAAGCCTCGCCGATGGAAACCCTGGTCGTTACCGATTCTATCGCCGCCACACCAGCCGTCGCCGCCTCGAAAAAAATCAAGCCCCTCAGCATCGCCCCCCTCCTGGCCGAGGCCATCGTGCGCATCAGCCAGGAACGGTCGGTTTCGAGTTTGTTCGGCTAGGCCGGTCGTTTTGGCGTCCAATTTCCGGTATTTATAGTTAACCGCTCCCTTTTGCTTGCCAAAACTTCAATAAAACTGCTATTAACCCGCACCCGGCTGACACCCCTGGAGGTCAGCCACAGCTTATGGAGCCAAACATGACGCAAGTAACTTCGCTTGCGGCTGAGTTGCGCGATCGGGAAACCAAGGGGACAGCCCGCGCCATCCGCCGCCAAGGAAAAGTGCCCGGTGTAATTTACGGGGCCAAGCAATCGCCCGTTACCGTTTCCGTCGAGAGCAATCTGCTCGCGCGCCAGCTTGAAAAGCCCGGCTTCTTCATCCGCCTGGTCGACCTCGAGGTCGAGGGCAAAAAGCACCGCGTGTTGCCGCGCGACGTGCAGTACGATCCCGTAAG
>JBFWTA010000070.1:0-9861 GCA_050248075.1 Bdellovibrionales bacterium
CGCCTATATGCCGCCCGCGCGCCCGCCGATTTTGCCCGCCTTTCCGACGGCCGAGGGCCGCAGCGAGGCGGAGGAACTGCGCGCGCAGGCGCATGCCGGGCTCAAGGCGCGCATCGCCGCCGACGGCATTGCCGACGGGAAAACCTATACGGAGCGCCTCGATTACGAACTCGATGTCATCATCAAGATGGGTTTCGCCGGTTACTTCCTCATCGTGTCCGACTTCATCAAATGGTCCAAGGAACACGGCATTTCGGTGGGGCCGGGCCGCGGCTCGGGCGCGGGGTCGGTGGTGGCGTGGTCGCTGCTGATCACCGATATCGATCCCATCCGTTTCGGCCTGATCTTCGAGCGTTTCCTGAATCCCGAACGCGTCTCCATGCCCGACTTCGACATCGATTTCTGCCAGGAACGCCGCGACGAAGTCATCACCTATGTCCAGCAGAAATACGGCGCCGACAAGGTGGCGCAGATCATCACCTTCGGCAAGCTCCAGGCACGCGCCGTGCTGCGCGATGTGGGGCGCGTGCTGGGCATGCCTTACGGCTATGTCGATAAAATCTGCAAGCTGGTGCCCAACAATCCGGCCAATCCCGTCACGCTGCGCCAGGCGGTTGACGGCGAAGTCCAGCTTCAGCAGATGCGCGACAGCGATCCGACGGTGGCGCAGCTGATCGATATGGCGCTCAAGCTGGAAGGCCTCTACCGCAACGCCTCCACCCACGCCGCCGGTGTTGTCATCGGCGACCGGCCGTTGGTGGAACTCGTGCCGCTTTACCGCGACCCCGACGCCACGCTGCCCGCCACGCAATTCAACCTCAAGACCGTCGAAACGGCAGGGCTGGTGAAATTCGACTTTCTGGGCCTCAAGACGCTCGACGTTCTGCAGCAGACGGTGGAACTTCTTAAAGCGCGCGGCGTCGATATCGACCTTGCGCACCTGCCGCTCGATGACGCCAAAACCTATGCGCTGATCGCGAAGGGGGACACTCTCGGCGTGTTCCAGCTGGAAAGCGCGGGCATGCGCGACAACCTGCGCAAGCTCAAGCCCAACCGCTTCGAGGACATCATCGCCATGAACGCGCTGTACCGGCCCGGTCCGATGGACAGCATCCCGAAATATATTAAATGCAAAAACGGCGAGGAATCCGTTTTTTATCCGCACCCGATGCTCGAACCGATCCTCCAGCCCACTTTCGGCGTCTTCACCTATCAGGAACAGGTCATGCAGGCCGCGCAGGTGATGGCCGGCTACAGTCTCGGCGGCGCCGATCTGCTGCGCCGCGCGATGGGCAAGAAGAAAGCATCCGAAATGGCCGCCCAGCGCGCCACCTTCGTCACCGGCGCCGCGAAAAATAATATCGAAGAACAGCAGGCC
Organism: Bdellovibrionales bacterium; assembly: GCA_050248075.1. GTDB lineage: Bacteria > Pseudomonadota > Alphaproteobacteria > UBA9219 > UBA9219 > JBFWTA01. The sequence continues at coordinate 1,379 of JBFWTA010000070.1, forward strand.
AATTTCGTTTTCGACCTGATGGAAAAATTCTCGGGCTATGGTTTCAACAAATCGCATTCCGCGCCGTACGCCCTCATCGCCTATCAGACGGCCTATCTGAAAGCCAATTATCCCGCCGAGTTTTTCGCGGCGTCGATGAATTTCGAAATGGGCGATACCGACAAGCTTAATATTTTCCGTCAGGAACTGGCGCGTCACCGTATTCCGTTGCTGCCGCCCGATATCAATCGTTCCATGCCGCTCTTTGCCGTGGAACCGCAGGGCGAGGGCAAGCCTTCCGCCATCCGTTACGCGCTGGCCGCCATCAAGGGTGTCGGCGACGCCGCCATGCGCGCGCTTGTCAAGGCGCGGGAAGAAAAGGGGCCGTTCAGGGACCTGTTCGACATGGCCGAACGCCTCGATTCCCGCGTCATGAACCGCAAGCAGATGGAAAATCTGGCGGCGGCGGGCGCTTTTGACGGGTTCAACCGCAACCGCGCGCAGGTCATGGCCGCGGTCGACATGCTGCTCAAGCACAGCCAGCAATCGGGGCACGAGCGTTCCAGCGGTCAGTCCAATATGTTCGGCGGCGCCGATATCTCGCGCCCGGCCTTGCCGACGGCCAAGGCGTGGGACGATCTCACTCGATTGCAGCATGAATTTCAGGCGCTGGGATTTTATCTGTCCTCGCATCCGCTCGACAACTACCGCGCGGTGCTTGAGCGCATGGGGGTTGTGCCGTCGGGCGCGATTGCGTCGCGCATGCGCGCCTCGGGCCCCAACCGGTTCAAGCTGGCGGGCGTGATCCTCGGGAAGCAGGAGCGCACCGCGAAATCCGGCAATAAATTCGCCTTCGTGCAACTGTCCGACGGCGGCGGCACGTTCGAGCTTACGGTATTTTCCGAACTCCTCGCCGCCAGGCGCGATTTGCTGGAGGCGGGGCAGGCGGTCATTGTCGAGGCCGATGCCCAGGGCGACACCCGCAATGGCGCCGACGGCAGCGAAATCCGCTACATCGCCCGCAATATAGACCCGCTCGCGCAGGCCGCCGAGCGCGCCGCGCAGGGAATTCGCATCAAGGTGCTCGACACCACCGACATTCCCGAAATCCAGAAGATCCTTAAACCCGCCGCGAACACGACCCGCGGCCGCGTGACCCTTTTGCTGGAACTGGACGAGGAAGAAGCCGAACTCGAACTCCCCGGCGCCTGGGTGCTCACGGATGCCGTGAAACTATCGTTAAGACAGATCGGCGGCGGGCTGGAAGTGGCGGAATATTAGTGCGCTTTGTTGCTCCGTTTTATTTAACCGGATAATGTTTCAAGTCGCATTGTGTTCAGTGAGCGTTCCGTTTAAACAAGCCGTATATCCATTTCATCAGGCCCGTCAGGAGGTCCGCATGTCCGCGCCCCTTATTAACACCTTGTCCCGCCGCGATCTGGTGCTTGCTGCGAGCAAATTGTCCGGCGCCGTTGCTCTTTTTAGCACGACCGGCATGGCCCATGTTGCCCTCGCCGCCGATCCCGGCAAACTGGAACCGGCGAAGGATGTGGAGATTCTGAACGTCGCATTGAGTCTCGAGCATCAGGCCATTGCCGCTTACCAGATCTCCGCTGATAGCGGCTTGCTCAAGCAGCAGGCTCTTAATTTGTGCCTGCTGTTTCAGAGCCATCACAAAACCCATCGCGAGGCGCTGGTTGATACCGTGAAGAAGCTGGGCGGCAGTCCCGCCTCGGCGCAGCAGACGGCGGAATATGCCAAAAGCCTCGATACCGGCTCGCTTAAAAGCCAGACCGATCTGCTTGAGCTTGCGCTCAAGCTCGAACTCAATTCGGCCAATGCCTTTATCGGCCTTATTCCAAGCCTCGGCGACCGCGACGCGGCGCGCCTTTGCGGCCGTCTGGTGGCCGATCAGGCGATGCACTGGACGGCGCTGCTGTCCTTCCTTGGCAAGCCGCTTCCGGCGAATGGGCTCACTTTCGGGGCGTGATGTTCTGTTGCCCCGCCGGGCTAAAGGGCTGTCCAGAATTGAACGACGGCGGCTGGCGCCATACAGGCAGATATTTGCTCTTTTTGGATCAACCCCCACCTGACCTCCCCCTTCCGCCTACGCCCTATGAGCTTCGGCGGACCGGGAAACCAGACCCTGCGAAGCTCCTTGGCGTAGCGGGGCAAGGGGGAAGAACAAAAACCTGCCGCCCGCCGGATGCTTGCATATACATATATAAGTGCATCCGGCGGGGAACAGGCCGCCGTGACCAGACGTCACCAAAAAACCACGTGTTGCTTTGCATAGGGCCCGGCAACAAGTCCGCGACCTTCATGCCCCTAATCCTTGCGCCGGCGAACGGTTACTGCCGGGCTCAAGAGCCATGGCGGGGATAATAAGCTATCGAATCCCGCCTGTCAACGTATATTTCCCACTTATTTTGAGAATTTTCCAATATAACGGGGAAGTTGTTGCCGGTTTGGGGTAAAGTCGCGTCGGTTGCTCAAATATTTATCGTGACCGGACCGATTTATTCATAGGGTGTTGCCGGCAATATAGGCGGCATGCGGGGTTCGCCGGGCTGAGCATTAGGGCAACACCCTGTAGGAGCATGGAGCATTTCCGTCCCCCACCCGTGCTCCCCCGCAAGGGGAGAGGAACCCTGCCGCCGGTGCCGGTCGTAACTGAAAATTTTTTTCAGATGGCACGGTGCAGTTCCCCTCCCCTTGAGGGAGGGGTTAGGGGTGGGGGCCGGACGTTAGCCGGGGAGTTGGACGTAACGTTTGATTTCAACGCTAACGTCTTGCCCCCTCTCCTGTCCTACCCCGCAAGGGGGGAGGAACCCATAAGGCGATGCCGGTCGTTACTGAAATTTTTTTCAGATGGAACGGTGCAGTTCCCCTCCCCTTGAGGTAGGGGTTAGGGGGGGGGGCGGACATTCGTCTGGGAGTTTGCCGTCTGTGCCGATTGTTACCGGCATGAAGCAAAAAAAATAGGCCGGATCTTTCGATCCGGCCTATGGAGGACTTCATTAGGGCTGGTTTAGGGATCGTAAACCAGTTCGATCTCTACGCGGCGGTCCTTCTGCAGGCATTCGATGAGCTTCTTGCGCGGCATGCCTTCGGGGCAGTTCGTGACCGGGGCGGTGTCGCCGAGCCAGCGGGTCTGCGCCGCATTCATGTTGAGGCCATGCGCCGCGAGATAGGCACGAACCGTCTCGACGCGCTTCTTCGAGAGCTTTTCGTTATACTCCGGACGACCGATGCGGTCGGCATAACCGACAACCTGGCCACCTTCGACATTGCCCATGGCCTTGATCTTGCCGATCACGTCATTCAGGTGCTTTTTGGCTTCCTTGGTGAGCGTGGATTTGTTGAATTCGAAATAGACCGTGCGGTCTTCCTGCGACAGCATCATGGTGCCGGGGCAGGCTTCGCGGTCGGCGAGCCATTTGGTGCGCACGCAATTGCCCGTGGTGTTGCGGACAACCGTACCGCTGAAAGAGTCCGTCACTACGCCATAGACCGGATCGGCCTGAACGGGACCTGAAAGCATTGCGAGCAGGAACCCCGCCGCAGCGAGTGTTTTTATATTCGAAGTCATTTCCGATACTCCATAAAGGTCTAAGGTGAGGGATCAGAGCTCGTGGAGGCAACCAAACCCAATTCTGATTCTTTGGCGTCGTCGCGTTGCAGTGTACAAGCAAGATTCAAAAATGAAACCGCGATTTCACGACTCAAGCGCCTGAAAATCGTGATTCGGTAATGATTTGAATGTGTGTGGCAGAAGAGTGACTCTGGCGTTTTCCGACACCTGAATGCATCAAAACCCTTATGTCACGGGCATTTTTGCGGCCGTCAAATGCCGCTGCGGGCATGCCGCTTTCGAAACTATTTCGATGCCGCGATGAGCAGGCTGGCATTGCCGCCGGCGGCCGTCAGGTTGTTGGACGTGACTCGTTCCGTGGCAAAACGCGGAAGATAATGCGGCCCGCCCGCCTTGGGGCCAGTGCCGGAAAGCCCTTCGCCGCCGAAAGGCTGAACGCCGACCACGGCGCCGATCAGCGAGCGGTTGATATAAAAATTTCCGACATTCAACTGCTGTTCCACCATTTTCGCGGCATTGTCGATGCGGCTGTGGATGCCGCCCGTCAGGCCAAAGCCGGTCGCGTTGATTTCATGGATGGCTTCGGCGATATCGTCGCCGCGCATGCGCACGACGTGCAGAACAGGACCGAACACTTCCCCTTCCAGCCACCGGATCGACGGGATTTCCCAAGCCTGGGGGGCGATAAAGCTGCCGGCAAGCGCGGGATCAATTGCCACCGTCGCAATTTCCTTCGCCTCGCGCTTCAGCCGTTCGATATGATCCTGCAATTTCTTTTGCGCGGCGGTGTCGATCACCGGCCCGACATCCGTTTCCAGCAAGCCGGGGTCGCCCACCCGCAATTCGCGCATGGCGCCCTGCAGCATGCCGATAATTCTGTCCGCCGTGGATTCCGGCAGATACAGCACGCGCAGCGCCGAGCAGCGCTGGCCGGCCGAGCGGAACGAGCTCGCGATCACGTCGTCCACCACCTGTTCCGGCAACGCCGAGCTGTCGACGATCATCGCGTTCTGCCCGCCGGTTTCAGCGATCAGCGGCACGATAGCCCCATGCTTGCCCGCCAGAGACATATTGATGCTGCGCGCCGTCGCCGACGAACCGGTAAAGGCAACGCCCGCCAGTCCCGCCAGCTGCACGACCGCTGCGCCCATGTCCGGCCCGCCGGCAATGACATGAAGCGTATCGCCGGGTATCCCGGCCTCGAAAGCCATGTGCTTTATGCGCAGCGCGATTTTCGGCGTCTGCGGCGCAGGCTTGGCGATCACGCAATTGCCCGCCGCCAGCGCCGCCGCAACCTGGCCCACAAAAATGGCCAGCGGGAAATTCCACGGGCTGATGCAGGCAAACACCCCGCGCCCCACCAGCCTTATCCGGTTGCGCTCGCCGGTCGGTCCCGGCAGGTCGTAAACCCGGAAATCCTCCCGCGCGCGCATGGCGTAATAGCGGCAGAAATCCGCCGCCTCGCGCACTTCGCCCAATGCATCGGGCAGGGTCTTCAAGCCTTCGTCGACGAGCAGGGCCATCAACTCCGCACGGTTCTTTTCGATGATATCCGCCAGTCGTTCGAGGCAGCGCGCGCGCTTTTCCACGCTTTCATGCGACCAGGCCGGAAAACTGCGCTTCGCCGCGCGGAAGGCCGTCGTCAATTCATAGATGCCGGCTTCATCGGCCGCGGGCCAGCCGCGCTTGCGGAACGTGTCGATTTGCGCGAGCAGGGGCGCGGCGACAAACGGATCGGCCAGATCCAGACCCTCCGAATTGCGGCGCTCCGGCTGGTACAGATCGGGCGGCAGGCGAATGAGCGGATGCCGGGCCTGGGCATAGCCGGCCATTTCCTCAACCGGGTCCTGGGTCAGGTCTTCCACCGGTATCGACCGGTCGAAGAGGCGGTGCACGAAGGAACTGTTCGCCCCATTTTCCAGGATGCGCCGCACGAGATAGCCCAGCAGCACGTCATGCGATCCCACGGGCGCATAAACGCAAGTGTTGAAACCTTCTTTCTGCATCAGGCGGTAAAGCTCCTCGCCCATGCCATGCAGCCGCTGAAATTCGATTTTCCGCGGGTCGCGCGCGATTTCCAGGATATGCGCCGCCGTCATCGCGTTATGCGTGCCGAACACCGGGTCGATCCATTCCGCCGCCAGCATGCGCCGCGCGCAGGCAAGGTACGAGATGTCCGTTCCGGCCTTCCGCGTGAAGACGGGGAAGTCGTTCCAGCCGCGTTCCTGCGCCCGCTTGATTTCCGTGTCCCAATAAGCGCCCTTGACCAGCCGAACGCCCAGCTTGCGGCGATGGGCTTTTCCAAGCGCATTAAAAAACTCGATCACTTCCGGCGCGCGTTTCTGATAGGCCTGCACCGCGAAGCCGAGGCCCGTCCAGTCCCCGATATTCGCGTTTTCCAGCAATTGTTCCGCGACTTCCAGCGACAGTTGAAGACGGTCGGTTTCCTCCGCGTCGATGGTCAACGGGATATTATTGCCCGCCGCCAGCTCGCACAGCGCCACCAGGCGCGGCAGCATTTCATTCATCACCCGCTCGCGCTGGGCCATTTCGTAGCGCGGGTGCAGTGCCGACAATTTGACCGAGATTCCCGACGCGCGAGGGTAGCGGCCCGCCGCCTGAAACTTTCCGACCGCGTCGATGGCGTCGGCATAGGCCGTGAAATAATGCTCCGCATCCGCCATCGCGCGCGCGCCTTCGCCCAGCATGTCGAAGGAATAACGGGTGCCTTTTTCAGCCTCGAATTTTATGCGGTTCAGCGCCTTGCCGATGGTCTGGCCCATGACAAAATGATCGGCCAGCCATTCCATCGCCGCCTTGATCGCCTCGCGGATCACCGGTTGGCCGAGCCGGGAAACGAGCTTGCCGAGCGCCGCGCCGGGGCTATGGCGGCTCTGGTCGTCCAGATGAATGACCTTGCCCGCCACCGCCAGCGCCCAGCCGGTCGCGTTCATCACCCATGACGAGTCCTCGCCCAAGGCCTCCATCCAATGCGCCTCGCCCAGCTTGTCGCGGATCAGCGCATCGGCCGTCGCCCGGTCCGGGATGCGCAGCAGCGCCTCGGCGAGGCACATCAGCGCCAGGCCTTCCTGGCTGGTCAGCCCGAAACGGGCCAGAAGATCGGTTGCGCTTGCCTGGGGCTTGTGGTCCCGCCGGATGACCTCCACCCAGCGCTGCGCGCGGATGGACGCCTTGATCCGTTCCTCAGGGCCCAGCCGGGCGGCATCGACCAGCCGTTCCAGACAGTCGGCTTCATCGGCCCGGTAAAGGGCGGCGATATCGGCGAGGTGGGGGGCGGAGTCGAGGGAGGAGGGCATAAGCCCAAGTTAACAAGCGCCGTATCAAGTGTCGATTTGATCTTTATGGCTTTCGCCGGGCGGCTAGGTTTTCGGTGCCGGAACTGAACCAACACGTGCCGATCAAAGATTGCAAAATGCCTTTTCATCGGCTTTCGAATCCCATTCTTCGAAAGCGATAAATGGATCGGTATTGGGATGAGTAGAGAGTATTTTAATTGCACGCCTTTTACGCTTGCAAAGGCGAGGATTTTTTTGGTCCCGGGCCCGTCTTGCTTCGCATTCTAATGGGACTTTACCCCGCCGCCGCGATTTCCTGCCTCAGATCGGCCATGACGTTTTTCCACATCGTGGTTTCCTCGCGGTTGCCGCGGCGTTCGGCGGCGGCGGCGGCGCCGGCGGCGCGGGTCAGGGCGAGGGCGCCGTAGCGGCCGGTAAGGACGCTGGCGAGCTTACGGCTGTCTTTGGTGTCCGACGTGGTGCGCATGACAATATCCCGGTGAATGAACTGGATGTTATGAGGCCATCTCTTCGTGGCACTTTAATGGCTGGAATATGAATATTTTCTGAACTAAACAGACAAAATTCGTAAAGAGAGCATAAAGATCGCGAGGTGTGGCCGCGTTATGTCGCAAGCCCGTTTTTGCTGAGCGCATCCTCAATCGCGGGCACGCCGCTGACCCAGCTCTCGAACATGCGCGAATAGGCGGCGCAGAGGCGCGTGACCCATATTTCCTTAAGCGGAAGGTCACGTTCGTTAATAGCCGTTACGAAATGCGTTTCGACCGGCAGGCGGGTCACGTCCTGGCGCGCTTCGGACAGCAGATTGGATTTCTCGAGGAAATCGGCCGCCGTCAGCGCATGTTGTTCCGCGAGGCGCGAGGCCAGCACGCTGATTTCATCCGGATTGAGCTTGAGCAGATGGCTCGGGTGGTCGATCGGCAGCGCGAGGCGCAGCGCGGCCTCGTGGTTCGCCTGGTCGATGATATCCGACGTGTCGAACGCCACCGGCACCGAATAGGTGATGCCGAGATAGGAAATGTACTCCAGCCCGTTGGCGAATCCGCCGATGGCCAGCAGGTCGCCCATGATGCGGGCGACGCGCGTCGAGCCGGTCGATTGCGCCACGAACAGGGCGGCCTCGGCGTCGACGCGGCAGCGATGCAGGTAAAGCCCGTACAACTCCGCCAGCGGCGAGGGCAGGTCAGTGCGCGCGGCGAGGAAGTCGCGGCTGATGTGGTTCTCGGTGCCGCGATGGTTACGGCGGAAATGGTCGATTTCCGCGCCCGTCAGCGGCAGGCTGGCGCCGGCGGCGATGAAGTCCTTGATGCTGTGGCCGCATATGTTGGCGATGGTCTGCCAGTCGTCGACGAACGGCACGCCGCCGACGGAGGAAGCGGAAAATCTTTGCTGCCGGTTGAGGGGCTGCGTCAGGGCTTCGAAGGATAAACCGGATTGCGCCAGCCGGCACAGCCATTCCGGCACTTTTTCTCCGCGGCTCCAGCGCGCCAGCGGCGCGTCATAGGCGGGAGGCGGAAGGCCGTTGGGGTCGTCAAAATCCGCGTCGAAAATGGACAAGGCATCGGACGCATTTCTTTGATTTCTGATTTTGT
>JBFWTA010000071.1:0-9753 GCA_050248075.1 Bdellovibrionales bacterium
TGTGTTTGCAGATGTAATTGTTCATTTTGATATAGGTCAGCATCGGAAAGCCGATCCCGCGTGACGTCCCGCAGGCGTCCGCGATTCCCCTAAAAAAATGAATTGAAATATGTAACCAGTTTAGGCCAGAGGCCTTAACGTTGTGCTGAGGAAACATGCAGTTTTATCCAATTTTGGCGCTATGTGCTGCCGAAAGGGCTGTAAAACAAGGAGAAACAGAAGGCTCATTTAAGTTCGATTTTGTGCTAATAAATAAATTTGCGCTTCAAACGTCAGGCGCGGCAACCTTTGCGGGAACATGGTTTTTATGCATCCTATCGTACGCTTTGCCCCGTCGCCGACCGGCTATCTGCATATCGGCAGCGCCCGTACGGCGCTGTTCAACTGGCTTTATGCCAAGCATCACGGCGGCACGTTTTTATTGCGCATCGAGGATACCGACCGCGCGCGCTCGACGCCGGAATCGATCCAGACCATTCTGGACGGCCTGAGCTGGCTGGGCCTGGATTGGGACAATACGGACTATGGCGGCCGCAATTACTATTCGCAGTACGATATGCGCGAAAGGCATGCCGAAGTGGCGCGCCAGATGGTGGCCGATGGCACGGCTTACTATTGCTATGCCTCGCCGCAAGAGCTGGATGCCATGCGCGCCGAGCAGAAGGCCCGGGGCCTGCCGATGCGCTATGACGGGCGCTGGCGCGACCGGCCCGCGAGCGACGCGCCGCCCGGCGTAAAGCCGGTGATCCGGCTGAAGGCCCCGCAGAGCGGCGAGACCACGGTGCATGACAAGGTCATGGGGACAATCACGGTCCAGAACACACAACTGGACGACATGGTTCTGCTGCGCGCCGATGGCGTGCCGACTTACATGCACGCGGTTGTGGTCGACGATCATGACATGAAGGTAACGCATGTCATTCGCGGCGACGACCATATGACCAATACGTTCCGTCAGGTGCAGATTTACAGGGCGATGGGCTGGGATATTCCCGAATTCGCGCATTTGCCGATGATTTTAGGCCCCGACGGTGCCAAGCTGTCAAAGCGCCACGGCGCGCCGGCCGTCAGCGATTATCGCGACCGCGGCTATCTGCCGGAGGCTGTCATCAACTATCTTTTGCGCCTGTGCTGGGCACATGGCGATGACGAAATCATTTCCGTCAAACAGGCGATCGAGTGGTTCGATTTCGACGGTATCGGCAAGTCGCCGGCGCGTTTCGATTTCGCGAAACTCGGCAGCGTCAACGCGCATTACATCAAGCAAAGCGACGACCGCCGGCTTGCGGAACTGGCGGGGCCGATGGTCGCGCGCATGCTGGGGCAGCCGCTGACGCTGGCGCAGATGGATATGCTGGCGCGCGCCATGCCGGATCTCAAGCCGCGCGCGCAGACCATCGTCGAGATCGCGGAACAGGCCGTATTTTATTTCCATAACGGCCCGCTGCCGATGGACGACAAGGCGCAGAAATTTCTGACGCCGGAAGCAAAACAGCATCTGGCGGTCATGGCGGAACGCCTTAAATCGCTGGCGGATTTCACGGGTGCCGGTATCGAGCAGTTGTGCCGCGCCTATGCCGAGGAAAAGGGCTTGAAGCTCGGCGCCGTCGCGCAACCGCTGCGCGCGGCGCTCACGGGCTCCACGGTTTCACCGCCCGTCTTCGGTGTTGCCGCGCTGCTGGGGCGCGAGGAAACGCTTAAACGGCTGCAGCACGCGGTTTAACGCGCCGGACGGAAAAACCGCATAAAAACGACGCCAAATATTTCACCTAAAATTATCTAAAATTTTATTTGCCGCGACTTTTCCTGCGCGCGCAGCATGATAAAAATCCGCGCCGTAATTCAACAAAAATTAAGCCCCTTCTGGGAATATGGGGACATTCACCAATAAGAAACCCTAATTTTATTTTCAACGCCGGCATGGTTTCAGAGAAAATATTATGCATTTCGCCGTTCGTATATTCGTTTTTTCCTTGTGCGTTTCCGCCGCGGCATATGCGGGCGATCTTCGCGCGCAAGAAGCCGTGATGTTTCCGCCGAATGCGGCGACCTGCGTTCCCGGCCAGAAAAACCTGCTGATGTGGGACGGGCAGAACAATGTGACGTGTTTGCCGATTCCCGTCTGTCCGGGGCCTGAACAGATACTCACTTTCGATGGCGTGACTGTTACCTGTTATCCGCAACCACCTGGGGGGGCTCCGACGGCCGTTCCCGCCATACCCGGCGGCGTTCCTGTCGGACCATGAGGTACTGAAATGAAAATATCTGCACATCGTCGGCTGGCGGCTTTGGCAATTGCGGCTATCGCCTTCGTTTTGCTGCTGATGCCGAATGGATCGGCTTCGGCTGCGGACTCGCAGGTCTTCCCGCCGGTGATGCCGGGCACCACCGATGTGTGCCCGCCCAATCCGACCGGCTATGTCTATAACCTGGTATGGGACGGCGCTAGCAATGTCGAATGCGCCAAGGTTCCTATCAGCTGTTCGGCGGGACAGGGGTTGCAATATGACGGTACGGAATTCAAGTGCATAACGCCATGTTCCGGACCTTCGACCGTCTTTATTGCCACGGGGGCCTGCCCCAGCGGCGCTGTTGGTGAAGTGGGAAAACAGGTAACGACGCAATGCGACGGTTCGTTTACCGAAAGCCCTATCAACACATGTGGCCAGGTCATCACCATTTCCACCACCACCCAGATTACCTGTCCGGTCGGCGAAACGGTGAGCGGCGTCATGACCGGTGGCGTCATAGACAGCCTGACATGTATGACCAACCCATCCGCCTGCAGCAACTATACCTGCACAGCCGGCGGCCTTGTGCCAAGCCCGTGAACCCCCGGCTGAAGATAATATGCCGCAAGAGCGGCGTACATCTTCGCTGGTGTGGTCTTTAACCCAATATTAGCCTCTCTGCTTCATAACCCCCGGTATTCGACCTGTTCGAGGATATCGCCATGACCGATGCGCTCAAGAAATCCGGCCCGGCGCTTGCCGCCTCCGCCCGAACCGTTACCCTGACGGATGACACTACCGGCAAATCCTGGAAGCTGAATACGATCCCCGGCACCATGGGGCCGGATGTGATTGATGTGCGCAAGCTTTATGCTGAAACCGGCATGTTCACTTTCGATCCCGGCTTTACCTCGACGGGCGCCTGCGAATCCAAGATCACGTTTATCGACGGCGAAAAGGGCATTCTGCTGCATCGCGGCTATCCGATCGAACAGCTGGCGGAAAAGAGCGATTTCCTCGAAGTCGCCTATCTTCTGCAATATGGCGAACTGCCGAACGCGAAGCAGAAGGAAGACTGGGTCAAGCACATTACCTATCATACGATGGTACATGAGCAGCTGATCCGCTTCTACAGCGGCTTTCGCCGCGATGCGCATCCGATGGCCGTCATGTGCGGCGTGGTCGGCGCGCTGTCGGCCTTTTATCACGATTCAACCGATATCCACGACGAGCGGCAGCGCGAGGTCGCGTGCCATCGCCTGATCGCCAAGATGCCGACCATCGCGGCGATGACTTATAAATACGCGGCAGGCCAGCCTTTCGTGTACCCGCAAAACAGTCTCTCCTATGCTGAGAACTTTTTGTACATGACGTTTTCGGTCCCGGCGGAGCCTTACAAGATCAATCCGGTCCTGGCAAAGGCGATGGACAAGATCTTTATTCTGCATGCCGATCACGAGCAGAACGCGTCGACCTCCACCGTCCGGCTTGCGAGTTCGTCGGGGGCCAATCCGTTTGCGTGCATCGCGGCCGGTATCACCTCGCTGTGGGGACCGGCGCATGGCGGCGCCAACGAGGCAGTGTTGCGGATGCTCATGGAAATCGGCAGCAAGGACAAGATTCCCGAGATCATCAAACGCGCCAAGGACAAGAACGACAACTTCCGCCTGATGGGCTTCGGTCACCGCGTCTACAAGAATTACGATCCGCGCGCCAAGGTGATGAAAAAGACCTGCGACGAGGTTCTGAGCGAACTCGGCATCCGGAACGATCCGCTGCTGGATACGGCGATCGAGCTGGAGCGCATTGCCTTGCAGGACGATTATTTCATCCAGAAAAAGCTGTATCCCAATGTCGATTTCTATTCCGGCATTATCCTGCGGGCGATGGGATTCCCGATGAATATCTTTACCGCCTTGTTCGCGCTGGCGCGCACGGCGGGCTGGGTGGCGCATTGGCAGGAACAGCTGGGCGAGCCCGACGCTAAAATCGGCCGCCCGCGCCAGCTTTATACCGGCCCCACCACGCGTGATTTCATTGCGGTGGACAAGCGGAAATAGCTGTTAGGTATTAGCCGTTAGGTGCTAGTGGGCAAAGCCTGTTCTGTTGTTAACACCTAATAGCTAACAGCTTTCCATGACATCCTGTCTTTCCGTCTATATCACTGCGCCGTCCCGCGAAATTGCGGAGAAAATCGCACATGGGCTGGTAGAAGGCCGGTTTGCGGCCTGTGTGAACATCATCTCCGGCATGCGCTCTCTTTATCGCTGGAAAGGCAAGGTGGAGGTTGCGAATGAAGTGGTGCTGATCGCCAAGACGCGGGCGGAGTTGTTTCCTGCGCTTGAAAAACGCGTGAAAGAATTGCACTCTTACGAATGTCCCTGCATCGTGGCCTGGCCGATCGAGGCAGGCCATGGGCCCTATCTCGACTGGCTCGCGCAGGAAACGACGCGCTGAGAAAAGGAAAAGACATGCCGGCCGAAAATCATGTGCGCGCTACCCTCGAAGAAGCCCGCGCCGCGCTCGATGCGCTTTTGAAAAACGACAAAACCATTTCGGCCATCGCCAGAGCAGGGGATGCGCTGGCCAATGTCTTTCGCAACGGGGGCAGGGCCTTCAGCTGCGGCAATGGCGGATCAATGTGCGATGCCATGCATTTCGCCGAGGAACTCACGGGCCGTTTCCGCGACGACCGGCCCGGCCTTCCGGCGGTGTCCATCAGCGATCCGAGCCATCTGAGCTGCGTCGGCAACGATTACGGCTATGAACAGGTTTTTGCTCGTTATATCGACGCGCATGCGAAGAAAGGCGATTGCCTTTTGGCAATCAGTACGAGCGGCAAGAGCAAGAACGTCATCGCCGCCGTCGAGGCCGCCAGAAAGCGTGGTGTAACGACCATCGGTCTTATCGGCAAGCCTGATGCGCCGCTGGCCAGCCTGTGCGATATCGTTATTTCAGCCCCCGCGGGCGCCTATGCCGACCGGGTGCAGGAAATGCATATCAAGATCATTCATATACTGATTGAACTCGTGGAACGGGCAATGTTTCCGGGGAATTACAAAACGTAACAATTCACGGAGATAATTGATTGTGGATAAATCAGACGGGGCCGACACTATAAACGTTACCGACCAGGATATTGAGCGCATCAATAAAAGTAGTATTCATCGGGACAACCGCACGATCTATAAGGAAGTCCTGGGGTTTCTGAAAACCAATCCGGAGGCGGGCCAACAACTGAAGCCACCGCAGAGGGAGGCGATCATTCGATTTCTTCTTGATGCTCGAAATCCGGGCATAGCGAAATGTGCGGATGCTATGGGGGTTACGGATGACACGTTTCGCAGATATCTGGCATCGGCCATGTCGGCCACGCGCAAGCTTCAGGGGCCTTCTCTTAAGGGCCTGGCTGATTACCCGATAATTCTATTTTCGGGCACTTGTTCATCACGACATGGAGGCCCGCCGCGCGGGCGCGTTCGGCGGCCGGTTCGTTCACGACGCCGAGCTGCATCCACACAACCTTTGCCTTGATGGCAATGGCCTCGTCGGCGACGTCGCCCGCGGCTTCGGAATTGCGGAAGATGTCAACCATATCGACGGGGTCCGGTATATCGGCGAGTTTCGCATAGACCTTTTCGCCCAGCAGATCCTGACCGGCTAACCCGGGATTGACCGGGATAACGCGATAGCCGCGCCCCTGAAGGAAACGCATCACTTGAAAACTGGGGCGTGTTTCGTTATTGCTGGCGCCGATCAGCGCGATGGTTTTGACGGATTTAAGTATTTCCACGGTATTCATAGAGTTCCTTGTGCCCGGATTTCAGTTAAACCGGCGTTAAAGCGCCGGATTTCACCGTAAAATTCGTTTCTATGATACCGCAGTTCTTTGTTTTATCAGCCTGACTTCATGTCACACCTTAAATCGACAAAAAAAGAGTAGCGCGCTACCCCGACAACCCGCGCTTTATCGGCGCGAGCCGGCGGCATGCAGCCTGCCTGTTGCGAGCCGGCGGTTTGGTCCCATAATCCATGGCTAGATGGGCCGCCGTTCAAAACAGGCACTCCCTGCGGAGTGGGAATATTACTATATTAAGAAGGATTACTCCGCAACAGAAATCTTTGGTTAATTAAAAAATGTTTTTTACATAGGCGGTTGTCAGTTTTTTTGATGCGGTGTGGTCCCCGGGCGACCTGCCGATGCCGTCCGGAAAACATTTTTAGGGTTGCTGTTTTTGACATAAATGGTCACATTTAACGCATGCAAATAGACAAAACCTATAACCCCGCCGCCACCGAAGCGAAACTGTACCAACGCTGGGAAAAATCGGGGGCTTTTGCCTGCGATCCCGGCTCCAAAGCGCCGCCTTTCTGCATCATGATGCCGCCGCCCAACGTGACCGGCAGCCTGCATATGGGCCACGCCCTTAACTTTACCATTCAGGACATTTTATGCCGTTTCCGCCGCATGCAGGGGCGCGATGTGCTGTGGCAGCCGGGCACCGACCATGCCGGCATCGCCACCCAGATGATGGTTGAAAAACAGCTGGCCAGGGAAGGCAGGAATATGGGCCGGCGCGAAATGGGCCGGGAAAAATTCCTGGAACGCGTCTGGCAATGGAAAAAGGAATCCGGCGACACCATCACGCGGCAATTACGCCGTCTCGGCGCGTCCTGCGACTGGTCGCGCGAACGCTTCACCATGGACCCGGCGCTGAACCGCGCGGTGGTCAAAACCTTTGTCGAGCTTTATCGCCAGAAGCTGATTTACAAGGACAAGCGCCTGGTCAACTGGGACCCGAATTTGCTGACGGCGGTGTCGGATCTGGAGGTCGAGCAAAAAGAAAAGAAAGGCCATATGTGGCATTTCCGTTATCCGCTGGCGGACGATCCGGAAAAATATATCTGCATCGCGACGACGCGGCCCGAAACCATGCTGGGCGACGGCGCGGTGGCGGTGAATCCGAAAGACGACCGGTACACGCACCTGATTGGCCGGTATGCCACGCTGCCGCTGGCGAACCGGCGCATACCGATCATCGCCGACGAGCATGCCGATCCGGAAAAAGGCAGCGGCGCGGTGAAAATTACCGCCGCGCATGATTTCAACGATTTCGAAGTCTGGCAGCGCCATCGCGACAAGGATTATTTCAAAAAGCAGAAGGACGGCGGGCTGATCAATCTGTTCGATGCGCACGCGCGCATGAACGACAACGCGCCGGAGGCGTATCGCGGGCTCGACCGCTTCGAGGCGCGCAAACGCGTGCTGGCCGATCTGGAGGCGCTGGGGCTTGTCGATCATATCGAGGATATTGTCCATGCGGTGCCGCATGGCGACCGCTCCGGCGTGGTGATCGAGCCGTGGCTGTCGGAGCAGTGGTATTGCGACGCCGCGACGCTGGCGAAACCCGCCATCGAGGCGGTGGAAACCGGCAAGACCAAATTTGTGCCGGAACAATGGGCCAATACCTATTACGCCTGGATGCGCAACATCGAGCCCTGGTGCATTTCGCGGCAGTTGTGGTGGGGGCATCAGATACCGGCGTGGTACGGGCCGGACGGCAAGGTTTTCGTCGCCGAAACCGAAGACGACGCCAATGCCGAAGCGCAACAGGCCTATGGCAAGGCGGTGGAACTCAGGCGCGACGAGGACGTGCTGGATACATGGTTTTCCTCGGCGCTGTGGCCGTTTTCGACCATCGGGTGGCCCGAGCCGACGGCTGAATTGAAGCGCTATTACCCGACCGACGTTCTGGTGACCGGTTTCGACATTATTTTCTTCTGGGTCGCCCGCATGATGATGATGGGCATCCATTTCATGAAGGATGTGCCGTTCCGCACCGTCTATATCCATGCGCTGGTGCGCGACGAAAAGGGCCAGAAGATGTCGAAGACGAAAGGCAACGTCATCGATCCGCTGGACATCATCGATAAATACGGCTGCGACGCGCTGCGTTTTACGCTGGCGAATATGTCGACGCCGGGCCGCGATATCCGCCTCGCCCCCGCGCGCATCGAAGGCAACCGCAATTTCGCGACCAAGCTGTGGAACGCCGCACGCTATTGCCAGATGAACGAGTGCCGGTGGGAGAAGGGATTCGATCCCGCCGCCGTCACGCATACCGTCAATAAATGGATCATCGGCGAAACCAAGCTGGCGGCGGACAAGGTGGCGGCGCTGCTGGACGATTACCGTTTCGACCTCGCCTCGGCGGCGGCGTATGATTTTATCTGGAACAGTTTCTGCGACTGGTACCTGGAATTCACCAAGCCGATCCTCGGCGGCGGCGACGAAACCGCCAAAGCCGAAACCCGCGCGACGACGGCCTGGGTGCTCGGCCAAATGCTGCATTTCCTGCACCCCTTCATGCCCTATATCACCGAGGAACTGTGGGAACAGTTTGTCGGCGGCAGTCTGCTGATGACGGAGAAATGGCCGGTGCTTTCGGACCGGCTGGTCGATAAAACGGCGCAGGATGAAATCAACTGGGTGATCCGCATGGTCGGCACGGTGCGCACGATCCGCGCGGAGCTTAATGTTCCCGCCGGCGCCCAGGTGCAGTTGCAGTTAAAGGATGCTTCCGCGGCCAGCCGCAAGCGGCTGGAGACGCATCAACCGATCATCACGCGCCTCGCGCGTCTCGCGGGGATTGCGCATGTCGACAGTGCGGGAAAAGGCTCCGCGCAGGCGATTGTGGACGAGGCGACGCTTATTCTTCCGCTCGCCGATGTCATCGATCTCGATCAGGAACGCGCGCGGCTGCGCAAGGAAAGCGACAAGTGGGCGGCCGAAATTAAAAAGATCGAAACCAAACTCGCCAACAAGGATTTCGTCGACCGCGCGCCGCCGGAAGTCGTCGAGGAACATCGCGAACGCAAGGCCGAAGCCGAGGCCATGATCGCCAAGCTGGAAGCGGCGCAGAAGAGTCTGGCGGGATGACGGATGCTTGAGCTGGTCACGCCGGATCTTGACCATCTGCCGCAATATAAAGCTGCGCTATCGAAAGGCTGGTCGCCGCATAGCGAGCGTCAATCAGAGGTCGCTAAAGAACAGCTTGCTGAAATCGCTGTCGATACGACGACGTTCGTTGGGTTGCTTACGGATATCGAGGCCAAAGGCGCGCCAGTCATTCTTCCCGACGGTTCCACGGTGCCGCGATTGCCGGGTTATCATAAATGGATTTGGGACGGCGATTTTTGCGGCAGCATGGGCGTGCGCTGGAAGCCCGGTACGCATGATCTTCCGCCGACATGTCTCGGCCATATCGGTTATTCCATTGTGCCTTGGAAGCGGCGGCGCGGATATGCGACGCGGGCGCTAGGGCTTTTGCTCAAGGAAATTCGCATACCGGACTTGTGTTATGTGGAAATAACCACCGACCCGGATAATATCGCCTCGCAAAAAGTCATTCTTGCCAACGGCGGCGTTCTGGTGGAGCGTTTCCGCAAGACGCCGGCGCATGGCGGCACAGAGGCGTTACGCTACAGGATCGAATTACCGGCCGACCGCGCATAAGCAATT
>JBFWTA010000072.1:0-9633 GCA_050248075.1 Bdellovibrionales bacterium
GCGTTGAAATCAAACGTTACGTCCAACTCCCCGGCTAACGTCCGGCCCCCACCCCTAACCCCTCCCTCGAGGGGAGGGGAACTGCACCGTTCCATCTGAAAAAAATTTCAGTAACGACCGGCATCGCGGCAGGGCTCCTCCCCCTTGCCTGTACCGCCGAAGCTCGCAGAGCGTAGGCGGACGGGGGGAGGTGAGGTGGGGGTGATGAAGACGGTGATTTTATCTCGGCATAAATAGCGTCGATGACGCTGGCGGCTACGCAACCTTCTGGGCTCGCTCCGGCTCCTCATCGGCGTCTTCATCCGCGTCGTCGCCGAGATCGCCGGTCCAGACCAGCACCGGCTGGCGCGCGGCGCGGGTTTCATCCAGGCGGCGGCGCGGGGTGTGATAGGGCGATTGCTTGAAGAAATCGACATCGCCTTTCTTCGCCTTCTGAGACAGTTCGCCCAGTGCCGTAATAAAGGCATCCAGCGTTTCCTTGGTCTCCGTTTCTGTCGGCTCGATCAGGAACGCGCCATGGACGACCAGCGGAAAATACATTGTCATCGGGTGAAAGCCGCGGTCGATCAGCGCCTTGGCCATGTCGGCGGTGCTGACGCCCGTATCCTTGAGGAAACGGTCGTCGAACAGGGCTTCGTGCATGCACGGCCCCTCGAAGGGCGCGCTCATGACGTCCTTCAGAGACGCCAGAATATAATTGGCGTTCAGCACTGCGTCGCTCGCGACCTGCCACAGCCCGTCCGCGCCATGCGACAATATATAGGCCAGCGCGCGGGTGAACATGCCCATCTGGCCGTGAAAACCCTTGATACGGCCGAACGGCTTGTGGTCCGTCGCGTCCGAGGCGTGCTCGACCAGCCGGAACGAGGTGCCGTCATGCACCACATAGGGCAACGGCACGAAAGGCGCCAAAGACTCCGCCATCACCACCGGTCCGGCCCCCGGCCCGCCGCCGCCATGCGGCGTCGAAAACGTCTTGTGCAGGTTGATATGCATCACGTCGATACCGAGATCGGCGGGGCGCACGCGGCCCACGATGGCGTTGAAATTGGCGCCGTCGCAATAGAAATAAGCACCGGCGGCATGCACGGCTTCCGCGATTTTAACAATATCGTACTCGAACAGCCCGCAAGTGTTCGGATTGGTCAGCATGAGCGCCGCCACATCCGGCCCAAGCTTCGCCTTCAGCGCATCAAGGTTGACGCGGCCGCGTTCGTTGGCCGGAATCGCCTCGACCGTGAAACCGAGCGCCGCGGCGGTGGCAGGATTGGTGCCATGCGCCGATTCCGGAACCAGAACCTTTGTCCGGCTTTCGCCGCGCGCCTGCAGCGCCGATTTGATCGAGGCGAGGCCGCAGAACTCTCCATGCGCGCCCGCCCCCGGCGACATCGCCACGGCCGGCATGCCGGTGAGAGTCTTGAGCCAATGCGCCAGCTGATCGATGACTTCCAGCGCCCCCTGCACCGTCGATTGCGGCTGCATCGGATGCAGATCGGCAAAACCCGGCATGCGCGCCACCTTTTCGTTAAGGCGCGGATTATGCTTCATCGTGCAGGAACCGAGCGGATAAAACGCGCTGTCGATGCCGAAATTCTTTTGACTGAGACGCGTGAAATGACGCACGACCTGCGGCTCCGACAGACCCGGCAGGCCGATCCTGCCCTCGCGGCGCAGATTGCCGAGACGCGGCTTGTAATCCTTGGGCACATCCGGCAAATCGACGCCGGAACGGCCCGACGCGCCCTGCTCGAACAGCATCGGCTCTTCGATATTCAGCGCCTTGCTGGCCTTCATGGCCGCGATGGCGGCCTCGGTGGTTTTGGTGCTCATTGGCAAGCCTCGCTCAGGGCCTTGGCGAAAGTTTCGATATCGCCTTCGGTGGTTAGTTCGGTGGCGGTGACAAGCAAAAGGTTTGCCAGATCCTTGTTGCCGGGAAAGAAACGGCTCACCGGCACGCCGCCTAGGATCGGCTTCTTCGCCAGCTCGTCGACGATCGCGGCAGCCGGTTTCGGCAATTGCACCGTGAATTCGTTGAAAAACGTATCGTTAACGACTTTGCAGCCCTTGATCGTCCCCAGACGTTCGGCAAGGCGCACCGCTTTGGCGTGATTAAGCTCGGCAAGCTTCGTAAGGCCGGCCTCGCCCAGCAGGCTAAGATGAATAGTAAAACCCAGCGCGCAGAGGCCCGAATTGGTGCAGATATTGCTGGTCGCCTTTTCGCGGCGGATATGCTGTTCGCGCGTCGACAGGGTCAGCACGAAACCGCGCCGGCCTTCGGCATCGACAGTCTGGCCGCAGACGCGGCCCGGCATCTGGCGGATGTATTTTTCTTTCGTGGCGAACAGTCCGACATAGGGCCCGCCGAAGTTAAGGCCGTTGCCGATGCCCTGCCCTTCGGCCACCACGATATCGGCGCCCATCGCGCCCGGCGGCTTGAGCAGCCCCAGCGAAACGACCTCGGTCACGACGACAACAAGCAGCGCCCCCTGATCGTGGCACGCCTTCGCCAGCGCCGTGTAATCGTGCAGGCGCCCGAAGAAATCCGGGGTCTGGACGACAACGCAAGAGGTTTCCTCGTTGACCTGCGCCGCCAGATTTTCAGTGCCCGCCGGATCGGGCGCGTCGACTTCAAGATCGAATTCCGTAAGCTCCGCCATCGTCTCGATGGTTTCGCGATAATGGGGATGCAGGGCGCCCGACACCACGGCGCGGTTACGGCCCGTCACGCGGTTAGCCATCATGACAGCCTCGGCACAGCCTGTCGGGCCGTCATACATCGAGGCGTTGGCAATTTCCATGCCGGTCAGGCGCGCAACCTGCGTCTGGAATTCGAACAGGTATTGCAGGGTGCCCTGCGCCACCTCCGGCTGATAGGGCGTATAGGATGTCAGAAACTCGCCGCGCAGCAGAATTTGATCGACGCTCGCCGGCACATGGTGGCGGTAAGCCCCCGCGCCGATAAAAAACGGGCATGATCCCGCCGACACATTTTTGGCCGCCAGCCCCGCCATCGCGCGCTCGACCTCGTATTCCGGCTGATGATTGGGAAGGTTCTTGATCGGAGCCTTCAGCCGCGCGGTAACCGGTACGTCTTCAAAAAGCTCGTCAACGGAACTCACGCCGATTTTCGCCAGCATCTCGCGGCGGTCGGTTTCGGTCAGCGGCAAATAGCGCATGTGCAATCGGCCTTTCCAGTAATACAGGCAGGCAAATATAGCGGCCAGATATGACCGACGAAAGCACTTTAACCATGTTATGGCAAACTATTTGGCAGGCCGGAAACGAGAAGGTACTTAGCCCAGCCCCTTCACATAATCCTGATACGCCGCTTCTTCCATCAAATCATTCGCAGGCGGTGCGGCGGGCTTGATCTTGAAAAACCAGCCGTCAGACATGGCCGCAGCGTTGACCTTGCCCGGTTCCTTCGAGAGAACGTCATTGACGGCAACAATCTCGCCGCTTACGGGCGCATAGACTTCGCTGGCGGCCTTGGCGGATTCGACCACGGCGACCTGTTCGCCGGCTTTCACCTGCTTGCCGATTTTAGGCAATTCGACATAGACCACGTCACCCAAAGCCTTCTGCGCGTAATCGCTGATGCCGCAGGTGGCAACATCGCCTTCGACGCGGGCCCATTCATGTTCCTTGGTGAAACGTACGGAGGCGCTCATATTTTATCCTTTGGCATATCGGTGCGATGTAAAGGGCAAGGCAACGACCCTGGCCGGCTGGGCATTGCCGCGAACCATAAGATTAACCGCGGTGCCCGGCCTGGCAAAGGCCGTTTCGACATATCCCATGCATACCGGACCGTCAACGCTGGGGCCAAAGCCGCCGCTGGTGATCATGCCGATCAGCCGGCCGGTTTCGTCCTGCACAGGTGTATTTTCGCGGGCCAGGGCGCGGGTGTCGGGCTTGATGCCGACGCGCTTGCGGGTGACGCCCTTGGCGATCTGTTCCTGAATTTTGGCGGCGCCGATAAAACCGCCCTCGGCGCGGCGGCGCTTGCCGATGGCCCATAGGAGGTTCGCTTCGACGGGCGTGGTCTTTTCGTCGAGGTCATGCCCGTAGAGGCACAGGCCTGCTTCGAGACGCAAAGAGTCGCGGGCCCCCAGACCGATGGGCATGACTTCCGCTTCATTTAAAAGCATACGCGCGAATTTTTCCGCGGTGGCGGCGGGCACGGATATTTCAAACCCGTCTTCGCCGGTATAGCCGGAGCGGCTAATGAAACAGAGGCCGACTTCCCTCATCGTGAAATTATCGGTGGTCATGAATTTAAGCTTCGTCGCCGGCTCGCTGAACCGCGCCATGACCTTGACGGCATCCGGCCCCTGCAATGCCAGCAACGCGCGGTCTTCCAGCATCGTCGCCTTGACGCCGGGAAGCATGCGCTTCATATGCGCGAAATCCTGATCCTTGCAGGCGGCATTCACGATGATGAAAACCCTGTTCTGCTGGTTCGGCGAGGCGGGACGGGTGACCATAAGGTCGTCCATCACCCCGCCCTGCTCGTTCAGCAGAAAGGAATAGCGGATCTGGCCGGGCTGCAATTCCTCGAACTCGCCGGGCATGATCTTTTCGCATTGGCGGCGGATATCCGCGCCGCCTTCCAGCACGACTTGCCCCATATGCGAAATATCGAACAGCCCCGCCTTGCCGCGGGTGTGCAGATGTTCCTTGATGATGCCCGGCGCGTATTGCACCGGCATTTCGTACCCCGCAAACGGCACCATCTTCGCGCCGAGCGAAACGTGAAGGTCATAAAGCGGGGTGCGCTTTAGTTCGGGATTGTCCGAAGTATTGACAAGTGCCTGAGCCATGCTGCTTCGGTAGCATTTTTGCCCCGTAATCTCAAGAAGTCCCGGCAGGTGACGCCATTCTCTATCGCCCTACAGACCCTGCACGCATGGGCTTTATGTCGTTCCTGTAAAATACAACAGCAACTGTTATAATTTACAACATACGTTCCTATTGAACCGCCAGCACCATTCCCAGCACCGCCATCTCCGCCACCTGCTGCAGAGTGCCCAGCAGCGGGCCGTTATACCCGCGCAGATGATGCGCCCCGACGAGAGCGACGACCAGACCGGCCGTTGCGCCGATGCCGAGCGCCGCCGGCGCGTCGGTGCCCAGCGTCCCGAAAACAATAATGGCCCCGAGGCCAAGGCTCAGCGCCACGCGCAGCGCAGGCGGTTGCTGAAAATGATCGGCCACCGGATCGCCGTCGAGCGGGCGCAGCCAGGCCGCCGCCGCCACCATCAGCGCGCGCGACCAGGCACAGGCGGCAATCAAAGCCTGAAACACAACATTGTTGTCGGCCAGGCTGGCAATGGCGCCGATTTTCATGATGATGATGAGAATGACGCCGAGCGTGCCGTAACGCACCGAGCGTTCTTCCTTGAGCCAGCCGATCCGTTGATCCTTGTCCAGGACCTTGCCGTACTGGTTCACAAGGCTGGCGAATTCTTCTTCATGCAGCGCGCGCGTCATCCACAACATGCCGATCACGGCGAAAGTGGCGGTAATGATGCCGGGCATGCCAAGCTGCGTCATGATCCAGTCGATGCTCGCCCCGAGAAGCCCGACAAAGGCGCCGACCAGCGGAAACCACGCCATGGCCTTGCGGATCAGCCGCGGCTTCGGCGCTTCCTTAAGCGGCAAAGCGAAACGCGTCAGGTAATTACAGGCAATCGACAGCTCCACCCACAAATTTTCCGCCGAGGGCGGTTTGATGGTTACGGGGGGTGGGTCGGGCGGCAGATTGTCGGCAGGCATGTTCATGCGCATGTTATGGAGTTTCGGGAACGAAAAGGCAACTACTCGCCCACCTGCAAAAGCCCGCCTCTTCGCCGCGCGCCATGATAGGCACGGCAGAACACCAGGCTGGCCCCGGCGAAATAAAGGATATTGAGCAGGAATGCCCATAAAAGGTAATTGCCGCGTAATTCCCCCTGCCCGATCAGCGACTTCATGCTTTCGAACACATAGGTCGCCGGCAGCGCCCAGGATACGGGCTGCAGCCAGACAGGCAGGATTTCGACCGGATAATAAGGCGCGATCAGCGGCACCACCAACCAGCTGCTCATCCACGCCATCCATTCGGCGGCGATGCCGAAGCGCAGCAAAAGGGAAATGACCAGCAGGCCGCTCCACCACCCGCTCATGATCAGCAGGATCGAATACACAAGCGCCGGCCAGCCGAGGCCGAACAGCGAAAAATCGAACAGGTACATCGCCACAATCACGGCCGGCGCGACCGACACCAGCGATTTGACAAAAGTGAAGCCCATCATGGCCGCCATGAAATCAGGCAAGCCAAGCGGGCTGGAAAACAGATGGCCGAGATTGCGCGACCAGATTTCCTCGAGAAACATCACCATCATGCCCATGGTCGTCCGCAGCAGCACTTCGTTGAGGATGGCGCCCGCCACGAACACGCTGGCGATAAGCGTCGCGTTGCTGTATTGGCGCAGCAGATAAAGACTTACGAAACCCAGCATGAGCATATTAAGCATCGGCCAGAACAGCGTTTCGATGAAACGCGGCCAGGAGCCCATGTAAAGAAATACATGCCGCTGCGCGATCGCCAGAAGGCGGCGCATGAACAGCGCGGCGGGCGTGCCGCGTTCAGGAAGCGGTGCGGTTGCGGGCGATATCAAGAAATACCTCCTCCAGATTTTCACGGCCGTAGGTTTCAAGCAGTTTTCCCGGCGAGCCGCGGTCGACGATGCGACCCTTGCTCATGACCACAACGTCGTCGCACATGCGTTCGACCTCGAACATGTTATGCGACGCCATGAAGATGGTGGCGCCGGTTTCGGTGCGGTAATTCATCAGCAATTGCCGCACCCAGTCCGCCGTGTCGGGATCGAGCGAAGCCGTCGGCTCGTCCAGCAGCAAAATACGCGGTGCATTCAGCAAGGATTTCGCCAGCGTCGAGCGCGTGCGCTGCCCCGCTGACAAGGTACCGTGCGCGCGGTCGAGCAGTTCGGTTATGTGCAGTTGCTCAGCCAGCCGTGCAATCCGCCCGTTCAGGTCGGGCACGCCGTACAGGTTTCCATACACAATCAGATTCTGCCGGACCGTAAGCCGGTTGGGCAAATCAACATAAGGCGAGGAAAAATTCACATAGGGAGCAATGCGCCAGCGCGCCCGCAGCAGATCGTGCCCCAGCATGGTAATGGCGCCGGAAGTCGGCTCGAGAAGGCCGAGCAGCATGGCCATGGTCGTGGTTTTCCCGGCGCCGTTTCCGCCCAGCAGGCCGGTAATACTGCCCGCGCGAATGTCGAGATCAATGGAGTCGACCGCAACCAGATCATCAAAAATCTTCCGCAAGCCATTCGTGCGGATGGCAAATTCCGAATCTTGCATTTGGGATTTCCATGGTGCAAAGAATAATTGTGCGATGAAAAGACGGCCAGCGCAAGAACAGGAAAAATAAAATGCCGCCTCGCGAGAGCGAATTATTTATCCAGCATCCGAAGCGTCAAATTAACGCTTCATTCATCATGTCTGGATACTTTTGCTTAACGATATTTTTCATAGAAATTTCAGGTCCTTTTTTACTTCCACGCTTTATTTCCGGGAGGCCATTATGAAAATTTTTTCACGGAGATTCCGTTATTTTCGTGCCGTAATGCCGGCTGTTATTGTCCTCATTCCGGCCCTGCTTATAAATTCATCCGCTCAGGCAAGGCAATGCCATTCCCCATCGAGCTACGAAATGTGGTGCATCAATATGTTTGGCGCGCCATGCGAAGGCGGCGATCAAGATAACAACCCGGTCGCCGAAGTGTCCGGCGCACCGGTCAGCCCTGCGCCGTCGCCGGTTCCCGCTGGAACAACCGGTTCATCATCGAATTCGAACAGATTTAGCAGTTTCGATGGCGCGGGCAGATCGAATACGCCTTCCAATAACGCGCCTTCCAATATTTCGCCAGCGCCCGTCGCCGCTCCTGCACCGCCGCCGCTTGCCTCCGGCGGCCCGCCCGCGGCATCGGTCAACGAAATGGTGCTTACCTTTGCCGACGAATTCAACCGCGTCAGCGCCTCCAGCGACGGCAAGGGAACGATGTGGCAAACGCGTTTCTGGTACAACAAGCCGGAGAAATCCAACTGGGTGAATCTCGACCTCGACCCCGTTGTCTGCAATCTCGGGCTTTCGCCCTACAGTACGTCGGACGGCATTCTCAATATCCATGCCCGGCCGTCCGACAGCCGGTTGCGGAATTGCGGCGTGTCGCATCCCTACACCAGCGGCAACCTCTATTCCTATCAATCCTTCTCGCAGCAGTACGGATATTTCGAGATCCGCGCGAAAGTGAGCGACGTTCACGGCACCATTTTCTCGTTCTGGATGCTGCCGAAGGACGGCTCGTGGCCACCGGAAATCGATGCCCCGGAAATTCTTGGGCGCGAAGCCAGCGTCATTCATTTATCCAATCACACCGGCAAGGATAACCGCACGCTGACTTTTTATCCGGATGTCGGCATGAATCTGGCTGAGGACTTCCATACCTATGGCGTGATGTGGGATTCGCAGAACATCACTTACTACTTCGACGGCAGACAGATGGCCCGGACGCCAACCCAGGCCGACCAGCACAAACCCTTTTATCTGATCGTCGGCCTCGGTGTGGGCGCGTGCGGCGACGGGTGGTCCGACTGCCCGCGCAATCCCGGCAGTTTCAGCGCCGATGCGAAGGTCGATTATGTCCGTGTCTGGCAGTTCCTCGACCGCAATCCGGCGGCCTGTACCGGGGACTGCAATGTAGCGGTGGACTGATAGTCTTTTTCGACTTCCCTGTGCGGGCGGATGAGACAGCTCCGCCCGCCGGCCTTGCCGTTACGGCCATTTTGTGAACAAATACGGCCGTCCACTCACGTGACCCGTTGACGTAATGTCCATTCATCGCATCGATTTTCTCGGCATTCCCGTTCATACCGGCGTTCAGATCGCCGATGTGTGCAGGCTGTTGCAAAAGCGGGACATGCTGCGGCTGGTAACCTTTGTCAATCCGCAGGCCTGGGCGCATGCGCGGCGTTTTCCGCGTTATGTTCCCGCGCTCCGGGAAATGTCGTTTGTTTTGCCGGATGGCCAGGGCGTGGCCACGGCATGCCGGTTACTGACGGGGCATGACTGTCCGCGCATCAGTTTCGACATGACTTCGCTTGCCGATCCGTTTTTCCGCGCCGCCGCCGCGGACAACGCCGCCGTCATGCTGGTCGGCGGCGGGCCGGGCGTGGATGAAGGCGTTCAGGAAAGATTGCACAACGCCTATCCAAACCTGCGCATCGCCGCTTCCATGCACGGCTTCAACGATTTCGAACCGAAAATCGCGCGCATCATGGCCGCGCGGCCGGATGTCGTGGTGGTCGGCATGGGCTCGCCGCGGCAGGAGGATTTTCTCCTCGCCCTGCGCGATGCCGGTTATGGCGGTCTTGCGATCACCTGCGGCGGGTTCTTCGACCAGTATCTGGAAGGCGATAAATATTACCCGGACTGGGTCGACACATGGAATCTGCGCTTTGCCTGGCGGCTTTACAAGGAACGGCGACGGTGATGGTAACGGTATCTGATCGATTACCAGTTTTTTATCTGGACGGCGCGGGGTGCCGCCGTGCGGAGAT